>JBDUCB010000030.1:0-11439 GCA_040003695.1 bacterium | reverse complement strand
TATCCAACAATTCCGCACATAAATTTTCCTTAGTGAAAAGTGAAGAGTGAAAAGTGAAAAGTGAGAAACTAGAAAGCGACAGTTTCAAATGTTACTGTTCCTTTCCAACTTTTCACTTTTCACTCTTCACCTTTAACTGCTTCTTGATGACTGCCGGAACACCCGCAACCAGCGAATCGGGTGGCACATCCTCGGTAACGACAGAGCCTGCGGCGGTGACCGAACCCCGGCCCACTGTTACCGGCGCGACCAGCATCGTGTCGGAACCAATACGCACGTTGTCTTCGATGACTGTCGGGTGCTTGTCCTTGCCATCGTAGTTACAGGTGACTGTACCCGCGCCAATATTCGTTTTTTCTCCAACGGTTGCATCGCCGAGATAGGTTAGATGCATCGCCTTTGAGCCGCGGCCAAGGCGCGTTTTCTTTACCTCAACGAAGTTGCCGACCGCGGCGCCTTCTTCAATCGTCGTGTTCATGCGCAGGTGTGCAAAAGGTCCGACGGCAGAATTTGATTCGATTTCGGAATCGACGATTACGCAATGGTCTTTTATCATCACGTTATTGCCCAGCCGAGAGTTGCTTATCCTGGTGCCGGAATGAATTTCGCAGCCTTCGCCTAGTACCGAATTGCCTTCAATTGAAACATCCGGGTAAATAACACAGTCCTGCCCCAGTTTGGCACCGGCGCTGATGTAGGCGCGCGACGGATCAAGGAAAGTCACGCCGCCTTCCAACATCAATTTGCGGACTGTATTGCGACGAAGAAGATTTTCAAACTCTGCCAATTCAGCACGCGTGTTAATGCCGGAGACTTCGCGCGCATCGCCGTGCAAATAAACATCCACTTTCTCGCCTTGCTTCAGAAGTATTTCGGCGACGTCAGTTAAATAAAACTCGCCCTGGTCGTTGCTTGGCTTGACGTTATCGAGTGCGGTCAGGAGTTTGCCACTGTCGAAGCAATAGATTCCCGAGTTAATCTCCCTGATTTTGCGTTCTTCGTCTGTCGCGTCCCGTTGCTCGACTATGCGGGCAAAACGATCGTTTGCTTCTCTAATGACGCGGCCGTAGCCGGTCGGGTTTTCAAGTTTCACACTCAGAATCGAGCAGACCGCGCGGCTTGAGCGATGTTCGCCGATGAAGTGCTCGAGCGTCTCGGCTTTCAACAAAGGTACATCGCCGGAAAGAATCACGAGTAACGAGTTTCTGTTTTTGAGCTGGGCGCGCGCTGACAACACTGCATCCGCGGTTCCACGTTGCTGCGCCTGCGTAACAAATTCCGCCAGACTGCCGACCTCGGTTGCGACCGCCTGCTCGACTTCGGCCGCCTGATGGCCCACCACGACGTAGATCTTTTCAGGACTCAGCGATTTCGCTGTGCGACAAACGTAAACAATCAAAGGAGAGCCGCCCAGCTGGTGCAGTACTTTTGCTCGTTTCGATTTCATCCGCGTACCAAGACCGGCAGCGAGAATGAGTACGTCGAGCGATTGAGGGGTTTGGTGCGACTGCGGAAGGGACTCGTTTTGCATGGGTTATGCAGGCACGGAGGGCGAACAGGCTCGTTGCCGGCAAGACATCACCACACGGGCGAGCAGCGCGGAATCGTGTCTCACCTTCTCACCCTCTTCAAGCAAATTTGCGCGGACAATTTGCGTTGACTGGTCCAGAGCGTCTTCAAGTGAATCGTCATCGATGCCGATTTGGTGCGCACCTTCCTGCGCATAGCGCCCGGCCTGCTCTGCGGTGATACGCCGATCATTGACTACCACATAATCAAATTGGATCTCGGGGGCGTAACGTTTAATCGTTTCGAGATGTTCACGCGCGGAGTAGTTATCAGTCTCGCCAGGCTGAGTCATCAAATTGCAAATGAAAATTCTAGTGGCTCCGCTTTCTCCAATGGCTTGTGATACGCGAGCCACGAGCAGATTTGGCAGGATGCTGGTGTAAAGCGACCCTGGACCCAGGGTAATCACATCGGCCGCGCGAATGGCTTTCAACGCCTGTGGTAATGGAAGACACTGCTCAGGCTCGAGTCTGAGGAGACGAATCGGCACGCGTGAAGCAGAGACTTGAGTTTCACCACGAACAACATTTCCATCTGCCAGCTCGGCAACTAAGCGCACGTCGCTAATCGTTGCCGGGAAGATGTGGCCTTTGCTGGCCAATACTTCCGACGACAAGCGAACTGCTTCGGTGAAATCTCCGGTTACCTCAGTTAGCGCTGCTAGAAACAAATTGCCAAAGCTATGTCCGCCAAGTTCACCGGTGCCGCGAAATCGATACCGAAAGAGGCGGGAAAGTAGGGTGGAATCTTCAGAGAGCGCAATCATGCAGTTGCGAATGTCACCAGGCGGCAGCATTTGCAACTCCTCACGCAGACGACCGGAACTGCCACCGTCGTCAGAGACCGTAACAATCGCCGACAAGTTGTCGAGCCGATATTCATCAGGCTCGTGGTCTCCCACCAGACCTTTCAAACCGGCGAGTAGTGTTGATAGACCAGTCCCACCGCCGAGCGCGACCAGATTGAGACCGGATTTTTCCGAAGACAGATAAGGCAAAACGAGCTTCTCCAGCTTAAGGGTGAGCGGCTAGCGCGCGCTCATCAGAATGATACCTAAAAGGCGAAGGCTTTTAAACTACATACTCCTGGGAGGGGCTACAAAGGGAAGGACCTTACAGGCGAGGTTGAAAAACCAGTCGGTCGAAATCGGGATCGTTGCGCAGCGATGTCAGATCGTGATCGTGTTGCGCGCGAACACGTAACGTTGGTTGGAGATCGAGTGCACGTTGTAGTGATTGCAGAGCGAGATCGAGTGAACCGAGTCTTGCCCGCGTTGCTGCCAATCCATAATGAATGTGTGCAGCCTCCGGCTCTCGTTTCAATGCGCGCTCAAACATTTCCTGCGCCGCAACGTATTCGCCGCGGTTGAGCTCGATCACACCGCGATCATAAAGAGAATCCGCATCGCGCGGCAGAATACTCTCTGTTCGCATACGTGCATCCGCCACCGAGAGATAAGTTCGAGCGCGGGCTGCTACTTCAGAAACCTGGGCATACTTCTCGAGCAGCACGCGAAACTGGTTTCGGGCTTCGCCGAAGTGACCACGGGTGAATTCTTTATGCGCGCGTTCGAAAGCTTTCAAGGCAGCGGACTCATCAACGGTTGGCTGACGTGGAGGCGCCGGTGTGACCGGAATAGGACGTTGCGCGCGAACGGCTGCCAGCTTCTGAGTCTTTTTGACTCCCGCCAGCGATGGCTTACTGTGCTTGGCCACAGGGGACTTGCGCGCAATCGGTTTCTTTGGAGCTCTCAGTTTCTTAGGGGCGAGCTTCTTTGCCGCAGCCTTCTTACTCTTCAGCGGCTTCGACTTGGCGCTCTTTTTCCCTACTGATTTTTGAGCAAGTGCTCGCTTTACTTTCCGCCGGGCAGGCTTCGCAGTCGTTACGCGTCGCTTGGCTGCCGTTTTGGACACAGCACGACGAACGGCGGCACGCGACGTTGAACGTCTCAAACCTTTTGTAACTGCACTCATGGAAGAATCAAAATGACAGGTGGATAGTGGCCGCAATTGCTGCGAAGTTGCGGTGGCAGAGTAACATAGCTGTCCTTCTAGTTCAACGTAAAATGAGGATTTTGGGCCGTTGTGACGCTTTGTAGGACCATATTGCCTCAGATGCGCCAACAAAGGAAAACACTTGTAGCACATTGTTGGCTATGCTAGAGTTCATTGCGGCTTTTGGGATGCGCTGCCCTTCTACCAGGACCAAAAGTGAACTCGGGAAATCGCTTTATTTTTCAACGGCTTGCCCGATAAAGCCGTGGCATAACCCGCCGATCGCCAGTCTCTTCACTAAAATCAAAGAAAGTTGTATCGATGGCAGACACGCCTATCCTGCTACGCGAACGTCAGTATCATCAACTCAAAGCCGTGCTCGCTCGGCTGCGGATGGATTCTTCCGCACGAGTCGTGTTTCTGGTGGATAAAGACGGACAGGAAATCGCCGTCCAAGGTGAAGTAGGAAATCTTGATACAACCAGTCTTGCTTCGCTGGCAGCGGGCAACGTGGCCGCGACCGGAGGCATGGCGCAACTAATTGGCGAGAAAGAATTTCCCACGCTCTCTCATGAAGGCGCACGCGAAAGCATACATATTTCTGTCATCGGCCGGATGCTCTTGATTGTGGTTTTCGACGAGCGTTCAAGTCTTGGTTTAGTCAAACTCCGATCAAGACAGGTATCGCAACAGTTGTCCTCCATGATGGATGAAATAGTGAACGCCCCCGAGGACAATTCAGACTCACCATTCGCCGAGATCACCGACGAAGACATCGATAGCCTTTTCCAATAATCCCTCCCAGGGAAATGCCTTATGACTTTTATCAACTACGCATCGCGAGAGATTAACTGCAAGATCGTTTATTACGGCCCGGGTTTGTGCGGCAAAACGACCAACCTGCAACACATTTTCGAGGCCACCGCGCCGCAAGCGCGCGGCAAGCTCATCAGCCTGGCGACCGAAACCGATCGCACACTGTTCTTCGATTTCATGCCGCTCGAGCTGGGAACGGTGCGAGGCTTCAAGACGCGGTTCCATCTATATACCGTTCCGGGTCAGGTCTTTTATGACGCGTCGCGCAAGCTCATTTTGAAAGGTGTTGACGGAGTTGTGTTCGTGGCCGACTCACAGGAAGAACGCATGGATGCGAACATAGAATCGCTGTATAACCTGGAGGAAAATCTAAAAGCCCAGGGCTATGATTTGATGAAGCTGCCTTACGTTCTGCAACTTAACAAGCGCGATCTCCCAAACATCATCCCGGCAGCGGACCTTGCGGCCGAACTTAAACGGAAAGAAGAGCCGGTGGTGGAAGCCGTAGCTTCAACCGGGGCAGGCGTCTTTGATACTTTGAAGGCCGTAGCTAAGCAGGTTTTGACTGAATTGCGTCGGGGCTAACTGCGCGCAATTATTCAAGCGATTTCAGCATCAATAAGCCGTCCCCGCCGTTTGAGTAATATTTCGGCAGTCGTTGAGTAATGGCGTAGCCGAGATGCTGGTAGAGTTTTTGGGCAGGAATATTGAGCGACCTGACCTCCAGCCGCACAATTCGCACATTCCGTTTTTTAAATCCCTTTTCAACTTCAGCCATCAAACGTTGGCCGAGGTGACGGCGCCTGTGTTCGGGCGCAACGCCGACGGTCGTAATGTGTCCGGTGTGATCGGGCTCAATCAGGCCGATTACAAATCCGACCATGACGCCGTTCGTGGTTGCGGCACGATACGAAACCGACTCTGGCGCGGTAAGAAGATACTCGAACGTTTCACGGCTATAAGCTTCGCCATCGACAAAGCAACGCTGATCAAGACGCCAGCAATCATCGAGATTGGAAACCGTAAGCGGCCGAATGTCGTAGCGCGTGCCTACAGCCACAGGCGCTGTTATTTGCGGCCCACGGAGGTATTCGTCAGGTGGCGGCGCCCACAAACGAGAACGAATTTTTTTTAATACTGCCATGGGAAAAACCAATTATGATTCGCGGTTGGAACCTAGTCTAACATCATCGTTTTCATAAGCACTAGATCACAAGCATACAATCCCCGTAGCTGTAGAAGCGAAATTTCGCTTTGACCGCATCGCGATAGGCGTTGAGTGTCAGTTCACGACCCGCAAAGGCCGAAACTAGAATTAACAACGACGAACGCGGTAGATGAAAGTTCGTCAATAGTGTATCCACTACGCGAAATCTGTAACCGGGCTTGATGGTCAATTCGGTCGCGCCCTTTCCTGCATTAACTTTTCCATCGATCGAAGCCGCAGTTTCCAAAGCGCGCGTGGTTGTTGTGCCGATGGCAATCACTCGTCCACCTGCAGCCCGCGATTCGTTGATAGTGCGTGCTGCGACTTCGCTAATGTTGAAAAACTCTGCCGCAACTTTGTGGGCTTCAATCTCATCCGCACGCACCGGCTCAAACGTACCGTAGCCCACATGCAGGGTTATTTCTACGATGCGCGCTCCGCGATCGCGCAACGCCTGAATGATTGCCGGCGTAAAATGCAAGCCGGCAGTGGGCGCGGCAATCGCGCCTTTTTCTCTCGCGAATACGGTCTGATAGCGATCTCTATCCGTTTCAGAGTCTCCGCCGGTTCGTTTGATGTAAGGCGGCAGCGGCGTCTTGCCGACTTCATCGATTAAGACGTCGATTGGTTTGTCGCCTGCGAACTTGAGGCGCCGCACGCCGCCCGGCAGAGAGCCAATTACTTCCGCGTACAGGCTCGCCGCTCCAAAACGAATGTGTGCGCCTTCATTCAGACGTTGCGCCGGCCGCACTAGTGCTTCCCAAACTGACGTCTCAATCTGGCGGAGTAACAACACTTCTACTCGTCCACCGGAAGGATCACGTTGACCAAGCAGGCGCGCCGGAAAAACGCGCGTGTTGTTGATGACGATTACGTCTCCTGCGCGGACCAATGACGGAAACGCTGCGAAATTGGATTCGGTCCAGGTTTGCGTGTTGCGATTGACTACTAACATGCGCGACGCGTCGCGCTGTTCGAGTGGTTGCTGCGCGATCAGTTCGTCAGGAAGCTGATAATCGAATTCCGAGATATGCATTTCGCAAAGAGGAAATCAAATCATGGAAGGGAAATGCGGATGCTCGCGATGAAAGACAGCAGTAAGCTGAGCGCCAAACAACAGGATCAAACTAGAGACATAGCTCCACGTTAACACTGCGACCACAGCGCCGACTGATCCATAAATCTGATCGTAATGAAAGTAGCCCAGGCTCCAGGCAAAGATATACTTCGCCAACTCCCATAACAGTCCGCCGACAATTGCGCCGGGTAATGTGTCGCGCAAGGTCACTTCAGCGCGTGGGAGGAAGCGATAAACTGCGACAAAGAGAATGACGGTTACGACAAAACTTAAGATTGCGAAAATGCCCTGCCAAAAAACGCTACCGACCGAAAGCAAGATCGGATATCTGGCGATCTGACGTGGAGAAAATCTACCGGCCACATCGCGCAGCGCAACGACCCACGACGTAACCAAGACTGACACTGAAAGTAACACGCCTACGATGCCAATCATTCCGATTGTTATTGCGCGTCCGTGCCAAAAGGTCCTCGAGATCGACCCCCAGATTCGATTGAGCGCGCGTTCAAGTACGGAGAAAACCCACGAGCCTGCCCATAACACCACTATGACGCAAGTAATAATTATTCCGGTGCCGACAGACGATAGAGAACGAACTGTGTCGCGTAGGAAGTTGCTCGATCCGGGATAGACGTCCGCCGCATGTCGCAGCATTTCCGCGCCCGCAGGAATCTGGTTGCTTATCGCCAGCATCAATAGCAGCGCGGGAAACAGCGCCATGAGACCGAAATAACTCATCGCCGCTGCCGAAGTAAACAGATCGTTTTCGTGGAACTGGTGCAACGAGTGACTAATTATCGAACGCCAGGGACCGGCATTGCGGACACCAAAAGAATGACGGGAAAAGGAAAACGGCTTTCGCATTTGGACTCAGGCGGCTCTAATACGACTGATTAACTTACCCTAACAAATTATTTACTGAGAATCGAACAGGCTGGGTTTGAGTGAACCGGAAGGTGAGATACCAAAGTGCTCGTAAGCAAGACGCGTAGCCATGCGGCCCCGCGGAGTGCGATCGAGAAAGCCGATTTGAATCAGGTAAGGCTCGATGATTTCTTCAATGGAATCTTTTTCTTCATGGATAGAAGCTGAGATGGTTCCTAGCCCTACCGGACCGCCGTTAAATTTCTCGATGATTGTGAACAGCAGCTTGCGGTCCATCTCATCAAGTCCAAACGTGTCAACTTCCATGCGATTGAGCGCATCATTGGCGACAGCCTGCGTAATCCTGCCGTCATAATCGACCTGCGCATAATCCCGAACCCGACGCAGCAAACGATTTACGATCCGGGGCGTTCCGCGTGAGCGTCGTGCGATCTCGCGCGCACCATCGTCGTCGATCTCCACTCCCAAAATCTGCGCCGATCGTTTGCAAATGATTTCCAGATCTTCGTGTGGATAAAAATCCAGATGAAAGACAATTCCAAAGCGACCACGCAATGGCGCCGTGAGTAAACCCGCCCGCGTGGTAGCGCCGACCAACGTGAACTTCGGCAGCTCAAGTTTTATTGAACGTGCGCCGGCGCCCTGACCAATCAGCAGGTCGAGTTGATAGTCTTCCATGGCCGGATATAGTTTTTCTTCCAGCGCCGGCAGCAAGCGATGGATCTCGTCGATGAAAAGAACGTCGCCTTCCTGGAGATTAGTAAGCAGAGCGGCGATGTCTCCAGCTTTTTCAATTGCCGGTCCGGCCGTCGAGCGTAGCTCGGCGCCCATTTCGTTGGCGATGATGTTCGCGAGCGTGGTCTTGCCTAAACCCGGTGGGCCGGTTAATAGAACGTGGTCCAGCGCTTCTTTTCGATTGAGCGCCGCCTTCATGTAGATGCGCAGATTATCTTTTACTTGCCGCTGGCCAATGTAGTCCGCGAGCTTGGAGGGACGAACGGTCAGCTCGAACTGACGTTCATCGTCGCTGAGGGGTTTGTCGCGAACTTGGACTGGTCCTGATTCTGTCGGCATAACTTTGCGAATTGTAGTTCAGAGTACAAACTTTAGTTTGACTCTTTTCGAAAACAGCAACCTAAAGGTTGTACTCTAAACTTCTAGGCCTTTGCCAGCTTGCGCAAACTGCGTCGTAAAATCAACTCAACTGAAATCTCGCCGCCTTCATCGATTGCGCCAGCTACAGCTTTTTCCGCGGCGTTGCGTTGGTAACCCAGATTCAAAAGGGCAGACAGCACGTCGGCGCGCATCGAATCTTCCGTGAAAACCGGTGCGCCCGTTTCGGTCTTCGCGCCATGTTCCTCTTCAAGTTCTGCCGACGACAATGAGGCGACCTTATCGCGCAACTCCATTACGAGCCGCTCGGCAGTCTTTCGTCCCACTCCGGGAATCAGTGTCAAACGCGCCAGGTTGTTGGTCCTGATCGATGCGATCATTTCATCTGCGCTCATTCCCGACAATAGCGTGATACCAAGTCGCGGGCCAATGCCGCTCACTGAAATCAAGCGCAGGAAAAGTTCACGTTCGCGCGCAGTCTTGAAGCCATACAGTTGCAGCGCATCCTCGCGCACGTGCGTGTAGATGCGGAGTTGCACATTCGAACCGGCATCTTCCAGATCGTAAAACGTGGAGATAGGAATGTTTACTTCATAGCCAACTCCAGCGACATCGAGAATCACGGAGTTTGGCTGTTTGGAAAGGAGCGTGCCCGACAAATGTGCGATCATGGAAGAAGATTTGAACTACTGACGTTAACGGGCGGGATTGTAGTCGATGAATTGCTTAGCTCCAAGTTTCGAGTTCCAAGTTCCAAGTTTCAAGTTTCAGGTTTCGAGTTTCGAGTTTCAAGTTTCAAGTTTCATCTGCGCCGACTTGAAACCGTAAACTTGAAACTTGAAACGCGAGCCGTTACCAATCAAGTCGCATTGGGTCTATACTTAATGGCAGGCCTTCGAATGAAGTCAGAAAAAATTTCAGAATTAACTACGAACCGATTGAGCGTGTACCTGCGCTGCCTGAATACCCTTGCGTCGGCAGGTATTAAGACCATCTCATCGCAGGCTCTGGCGGAACAATTCAACCTGAATTCCGCGCAAATCAGGAAGGATTTGGGCTATTTTGGAGAGTTTGGTGTGCGCGGTGTTGGCTATTTTGTCGCCGAGCTACGCGAACACATCACAAACATTCTGGGCCTGGATAAACCGCATCGCGTCGGCATTGTGGGCGCGGGACGCCTGGGCACCGCCCTCGCAAATTATCGCGGTTTTTCGAAATCAAACTTCAGCGTCGTCGCAATCTTCGATAACGACGAAGCGAAGATCGGCCGGCCCGTCGGTGAGGATGAGATTACCATTCACGACGTGAAGAAGATGCCGCTGCTGGTGAAACAGGAATCGATCGATGTGATGGTTATCGCGGTGCCGGCGCGCGTGGCGCAGAAAGTTCTAAACCAAATTATGTCGGCAGGCATCAAGGCGATATTGAATTTTGCCCCAGCGCCGCTCAGCGCGCGACTGGATGTGAAAGTGAAGACAGTTGATTTGACGACCTCGCTCGAGTCGCTGTCTTATTTCCTGGCGCGGCCGCAATCCAAAGGCACCACAACTCGCAGAACCAAACCTCAGTTGGAAGAGTTGAACGAAGTGAACGAACATAAGTTGTAGTTTAGAGTCCAAGCTTTAGCTTGTTTTCTCTTACGGGCTACCAACCTAAAGGTTGTACTCTTAACTTGGGGACTCAAGCTAGACTTGAATTAGTTATGGACGAACAAACCGCAAGGCGCGAAATATGCCGCATCGGCCAGTTGCTCTACGAACGCAGCTATGTCGTTTCGTCGGATGGCAACGTCAGTGTGCGCCTTGACGATGGCCGTATCGTGGCCACGCCAACAATGATCTGCAAGGGTCGTATGACGGAAGACTCGCTGGCGATAACCGATTCATCCGGGAAACCCTTGACTCAGCGAAAACCTTCAAGCGAGTTAGCGATGCACCTGCTGATTTATCAGGAGCGGGCGGATGTAAAAGCCGTCTGTCACGCACATCCACCGCACGGAACGGCATTCGCAGTAGCCGGACTTGCAATCGATCAGCCGATTCTTTCTGAAGTTATTTTGACACTTGGATGCGTGCCGCTTGCAGCATACGGCACGCCGTCAACGGACGAACTGACCGAAGCAATGCGGCCCTTGGTGAAACATCACAATGCATTGTTAATGGCCAACCATGGCGCAGTCGCGTATGGATCAGATTTATGGCAGGCATTCGATCGGCTCGAGACACTGGAACATACCGCGCGCATTGCGATCCTCGCGCGGATGCTCGGTGGCTCAAAGAATTTGCCGGCCGATGCGATCGAAAAGCTGATCAACGTGCGCGAAGCGGCAGGTTATCTTGGCGAAAGCGCGCGTTGCCAGGCTTGCGGATATTTGCATGAAACACAGTTAGCGTGTCCCACTGGCGACCGGCCAGCGCCGACTGGCAATCCAATGCAAGTCCCCTCAAATGGCGCCGGAAAAATTACCTTGACGAGAGAAGAGTTAATGGAACTGCTGGCCATGGCCCTTACGCAAACGCGCGGCGGAAATGTCTGGTAGAAAATCGTAAATCGTGAATCGTGAATCGTAAATGGTAAGTCGTAACTCCGAAGTCGTGAGTCTGGAAAACTGGTGAAAGTCGTTCCGCTGAGGCCGCCGCATTTACTATTCACCATTTACGATTTACCATTCACAGTTATTCACGATTTCCGATTCACGATTGACGACGCGAAAAAGGAGCAACTGAATGCAAGAAGCACTCGGTATGGTTGAAACTAAAGGTCTGGTCGCCATGATT
>JBDUCB010000041.1:0-3393 GCA_040003695.1 bacterium | reverse complement strand
AACCGAGCGTTGCATTGTTGACTTCAGACAGGTAGTCCGAAACCGCAAACTATAAAGAATAGGGACATAAACTGTCAAGCGCACCTCGGCCGCGCGTAGTCGCTTCAGAATAAGGATTTCAATAGGTACCAAATGCCCACGCCAATACCCCCGAGGACTAACAAGATCACTAGTGCAAGCGCAAACATTGCCAGTTTGAATTTCTTGTAGCGATTCTTGTCCGTTGGCGCGAGCGAGCCTTGCGGAAAATATGGTGGTGGCGTGTATGTTGCCATTGGATCTCCTTGATAATTGCTACGGCAGGCAATGCCCGACTTTTAAAAAGTGGAACTCAAGGCCTCCACAACGGTGGGGCTACTGCCCCGGCGCCGCAACTTTACGCGGTTTCGGCTTTGAATTCGAGTTTGATTTATTCGAGTTAGCTCTATTCGATTTTGAAAAAACTGCTTTGGAACTATTGGAGTTGGTGACCGCTTCCGGGTTCTCTCCGTTTGCGTTCTTCAGCTCGTCTTCCTTCTGCTTCTTCAACAAATCTTCCTGGTGTTTCTTGCCGGCCTTAATTCGTTGCACGCCTTCGCGGGCTTCCTCAAGCGCGTCCTGCGCACGATAATTTTCGGGATCGATCTCCAATGATTTTGAAAATGCTGCGGCCGCTTCGTCATACTGTGCCAACTTCGTCAAGGCGGTTCCCAAATCGTAATACATATCCGCGTCGTCACCCTTCAGGTGAATCGCCTGTCGATACTCTCTGACGGCTTCGGTATAAAGATGCAGTCCCGCGTACGTCTGGCCCAAATTGTAATGCCCTTCGGCATCGTCTTTGTTGTTCTCTAAATACTTCTTGTACTTTTCAATTGCCTTCTTATAGGTCTCCTCGGCCTCATGTTCCTTGCCGAGAGCTGCGTACGCGAGTCCCAAACGAAAGTAAGCCTCGGCCGAATTCGGATCGAGCTTGATTGCTTGCTCGAAAGCGTCAGCGGCTTTGTCGTCCTGGTCGGTGCGATAAAACTCTTTTCCTTGTTCCAGCACCACTCGCGCTTGGGCCCGATCGCCCTCGGCAGTGCTGCTCAATCCGGTCAATCCATTCGCATTGGCGTCCGCAATTTTATTTCGGCGACAACCAGCTTGACCAAAAAGCAAACAAAGTATGACGATTAGCAGCGCAAGCTTCATAACAATAGACCGGCAATGGTTTTTTGGACGCACTTATCTACTGCGAAAGCGCCGATTGAGTCAAACAGCAATCTCGGTGGTTTAACCGCAATCGTATATGACCAGCCTGGGCGGAAACGCTACTACTGGATCCTAAGTGCCTGATAAAGTTATGGAAACGCGCCCGTATTCCCTCTATTTCCCTATCAACTGCTACTTGTCAAGACAGCGCGCCGGCGTGCGGAGCCCGCGGGTTGGAAAAGTCAATGGCCCCAAAGGAGTGGAAATGTTGAGACACGAGCGCCCTATTATTCGAATCTCTCTACCAATGTCGCTGGTAGTTTTGCTCGCTCTGGCGTCGGTCGCTGTTGCGCAAAAAGCGAGACAAGAGACCATCGCCTACACGCCGCCGAATCTTAGCCTGGTGGCTGAGCCGACCGTAATTACAGTGTGCCCGAGCGAAGGCGCAACGGCTCCATCGGTGGTGCATTTGGATGCCCGCGTTACTTCGAATTCCCCAATTCGCTATCGCTGGACCACAAGCGGTGGTCGAATCGATGGCGATGGCCCAACGGTTACCTGGGACGTTTCCGGTCTTCAGCCGGGTTACTACAAAGCTTATCTTGACATTGATACCGGCAGTGGCGACGCCGCCTGTCAGGCATTCACGTCGACCACGGTCCTGGTGAATCGATGTCCGCCACCTCCTCCTTCTTGTCCGAACGTCGGCATTGTTTGTCCAGACAGAGTTGTGCTTGGCGAACCGTTGACATTTAGCTCGAATGTGACCGGCGGCTCTGCCAACGTCACTCCCATCTACAACTGGACGGTTTCTGCCGGCACCATCACTGACGGCCAGGGCACCAGCACCATTCAAGTAGATACGACCGGACTGGCGGGCCAAAGCGTAACGGCCACGCTCAGCATGGGCGGCTACACGCTGGATTGTTCTGCGACCTGCACAGTGCAGTTTCCCGTTCCAGTCGAATGCAAAAAGTTTGACGAATTTCCAAACATTGCGCGCAACGACGAAAAGGCGCGTTTGGATAACTACGCAATTGGATTGCAAAACGATCCAACCTCAACCGCTTATGTGATTGTTTATCCGGGCCAGCGAGGACGACCCGGCGAGGTGCAACAGCACACGACCCGAATCGTTGACTATCTGGTCAATTCCAGAGGCATCAACGGCGCGCGCATTATCACGCTGGTTGGACCACCGCGCGATGCGTTGCTGGTTGAACTGTGGCTTTGTCCGCAGGGCGCGAAGCCTCCGTCGATGGCTCCGTAACATCACAACCTTCAGTTCCATTAAACCTGGACCGGCGAGCATCGATTCGACGCTCGCCGGTTCTTTGCTGTTATACTGCGCATCTCCCAACCAGCCCCCTTTCGAAATTCATCCTTTGTTCTCCACCGCGAAGCGGCTTGGATTAATCTCCTGCACTTTTGGCGAATGGTCAAAGCGATGGGCGAATCCATGTTTGATGTAATCATAATTGGCGCTGGGCCGGCTGGCTTGAGCGGGGCGCTCGTGCTTGGCCGCTGCCGCCGCCGCGTGCTGGTTTGCGACGCTGGTCACCCGCGTAATTCTGCTTCGCACGCACTACATAACTACCTCACCCGCGACGGGCTGGATCCGGCGGAATTCCTGAGATTAGGGCGAAAAGAACTGCAAACATACGAGACGGTGAAACTACGGACAATCGAGGTGAGCGACGCGCAATGTTTGGAGAAAGGCTTTGAAGTTACGTTCAGTGACGGCAAACGTGCGACTGCGCGCAAGCTCTTGATCGCGACCGGTGTAGTTGATGATTTGCCGCAGCTCACGGGCCTTGCGGAGTTTTATGGTCGCAGTGTGTTTCATTGTCCTTATTGTGATGGTTGGGAAATGCGCGATCAGCCACTGGCAATTTATGGACAAGGCGAGAATGGCCTCGGTTTGGCACTCGAGTTAACTCTATGGAGCGGGGATTTGGTTTTATGCACGGATGGTCCGTCGTTGTTGTCCGCCGAACAACTTCAGCGTTTGGCGCGGCATAATGTTGCAGTGCGAGATGAGCGAATCCTGCGATTGGAAGGAAGCGATGGGATACTCAAAGAGATTGTCTTTGTGGGCGGAAAAATCATTCAGCGGCGCGGTATGTTCTTCAGCACCGGACAAAAACAAGGTTCAGATCTTCCTAGGAAACTGGGTTGCGAGTTTACCGACCAGGGCTGCGTCAAAACGGGCGAGTACGA
>JBDUCB010000192.1:0-3404 GCA_040003695.1 bacterium | reverse complement strand
GCGGGTCGGCTCGCGTCAATCCTTCCGGTAGGTCTTGCAGCAAGTAACGCCGCTCGCGTTCGATACGGGCATACTTGCTATCGAGAGGGATGATTGTGTTCTGGTCTGTTAGTTTGGCCACGCCCACAGGAGCTTACCTGTTCTCGCCGGAACGTACGCCCATCGGCTTCATCGGCATCCGCAAGCGCCCATCGGCATCGCGCGTGAGAGCGGTGAACGCGGAATCTGCGCGCAACGAATTAAACACCGCATCGACGCGTGCTTCCATCATTTCCTTGGCACGCACGGATTGATAGCGCTCGTATTGATAGAAGTGGCGTTTTAGAAAAGTTAGCGCTCTGTCACGTTGACCATTTTGCGCGTAGATGGCTGCGAGATTGTACGACGCTGGCAGCAGTCTGACATTCGCCTGAGCAATTTTCAGCGCTTCATCGCGATGGCCGGATGCAGCCATAAAGACGGCGGCAAAGACCAGGTTGTAGGGATCTTTCGGATCGAGTGCCAGGGCCTTCTGCGTGTATTCGTTGCCCTTCACCAAATCGCCTTCAGAGTTCCAGTAGACTGCCAGGTTGCGATAAGCAAGCGCTAATGGAAATTCGGCAACTGATTGTTCCATCAGGCCGAGGCCTTTTTTGAACTCGCCTTCATGAATAGTCATCTTGCCAAGACCGTGCAGCGCTACCGCGCGCGAAAGTGGATCGGCCGGCATGTTCAGAATTGTTTCAAATGTTGTTCGCGCTTTTGCCCAGTCGCCAATGTGGTGACGATAAAGCTCGCCCAGATAACGCAGCGGCGCCGGGTCTGCTGGATCTATCACGTTGGCCTTCAGATAAAACTTTTCTGCCAGCACATATTGCGCATTCATTTCTGCAACCAGCCCGCGCCGCATGGTTCGTTCGATCAAGGTACTGAGATGCCGTTCGAAAACCGGCGCAGCCGGAATTGCTGCCTCATAGTTGACACCGAGTTTCTTCAGCTCTTTGGCGGCTTCTTTGGCCTTCTTCGGAAACATGCATTTTTGCGCAGCTACTGATTGATATAGCTTGATCGCTTCATCTTTGTCCCCCGCAATCGCCTTTGCCTTAGCGTCTTTCAACTCACTGTCAAGCGAAGTCTCTCGCTGCTTCACTTCGGACTCGACAAGCTTTTCCACCTGTTCGACCTTCAGCTTGCCCTGAGTGTTCTCGAGTTTGGTAACTGGCGTGCCGTCGGGATTCGCCAGCACGGCAACCGGTAACTTCGAATTGCCAATTAGTTTTTCCGCGTTCGGAAGCTTAGTGTCGGCGACTTCCATCGAAATACATTGCGTTGCGTAAAGGGAAAGCGAGCGAGAGGCGCGCAGACTCGACTTTTGTAACTCATCCATTGACGCGGGAAACCAGTAGAGCACGAGCCCTTGCGGCCCCGGATCTTTGGCTTGCCGGACTTTCCAGGGCACGTAATAAACGGTTGGCGCCGAACCGCCGCCAGCGGATCCGCCTGACATGCCTCCAACGCCGCCACCGCCACCGCCGCCGCAAGTGGCCCAAACAGAAGAAACAAAAAAGACAGCGATCAGAAGAAGTGTTAAGGCGCGAGTCAGCAAGAAAGAGATTGAATTTTTCATGATGGTGATCCTGAAAACTGTAGGGGCAGGGCCCCTACAATCGTGACACAAGTGCCGCGTCACATCTTGCCGGTTTTCATTGCCGCCAGACGTTTTTCGAAGTTCGTTGTATCCACTTTGTCAGCTTTGCCTTTGGCTAGAGCTTTATCGGCCAGTGCAAAGGCTTCATCCTTGCGACCCGCAAGGTAAAGAATCTGTGTCTTGGCAGAAAGATTCCTGAACGTCTCTTTAACTTTGATCGACTGGTCAATCCACTTCAATGCTTCGTCCCACTTGTCGTCGCTCGCGTATGCGTTGGCGACCTGAAGCGGAATCACTTCATCCGTTGGATTTGCAGCAATCGCCGCGTCGACCTTGGCCCGCCAGACTGCTTCCACATTTGGCACTTCGACGGTGAAGGGCACCCGCACCTTCTCCCAACGAATGTTGACCTGGGCTGATTTGGCGTTGACGGGATCAATCCAAAACTCCAACCACTCTTTATTGTCGTTGACCCATTCTGGTTTTACCTTAACGCGCAGAGTGTCCTTAGCCGGATCGTAGTTGAAGCTACCCCACTGATTCGCGGTGCCATTGAAGACAATGGTCCATTCGTCTTTGGTGGGAATCGTATGCAGGCTGTAACTACCAGCCGCCAGCTTCTGGCCGTTGATCAGTACATCGTCAGTGACGACAAAGGTTGTTGCTTCATTTGCGCCAGTGCGCCAAACGTGACCCCAAGGCACAATCGGCGCATCTTTGGGGCGAACGTTTTGATCGTCGAGCGTCGCTTCGCCTTTGGTACCGGCTTGAGACGCAACCGGATCGCCCCAGATGCGGCGGCCCTTCACGCCGGGGCGGCTGTAAGTAATGGTTACATCTGTGACGCCAATTGTTTGCATGACGCTCGCCTTTTGGCTTGGCCGCGGCAAACGAACGGCAGGCGCTTGCGGCAATGCATACGACGCGACAAACAAAACTAGAGCGACGGCTGCGGAATAGCTATTCAGACGTTTGCGGAAAGTCATGATGGGTCTCCTGTTAGAAATGATTACGTATTATCCCTGCGCCTGCTTGCGAAGTACAACCAAGCGAAGAGGGGTCGGATTCTTGTAGTTTCTTCTCTGTGTTACCTCTGCGTCCTCCGTGTCTCTGTGGTGAAGGATTTTGAAAAGCTCAACCACAGAGGCACAAAGAACACGGAGTATGCACAGAGAACGCCTGCGACCTCGCTCTTACCAGATCTGGCAGCGGTCTTTTTCTGCTCTGACCATTGCGTCGCCAGTTTTGCATTGAAATGCCGCGGCAAATTGCGGCATGTTTGATAGTGGTCCATTCACCCGGAATTTCGGCAGTGGATGTGGGTCGACGTTAGCCAACAACCGTTTAAACTCGGGTCGCGTGCTGGTGGCCCAACCCCGTGCATAGCCAAGGAAAAAGCGCTGCTCCGGCGTAATGCCATCTATGGTCACTCGCGGCTTTCCTTCCATTGCTTTTTGATATGCGGCGTACGCGACTACCAGTCCACCTAGATCGGCAATTGATTCTCCGACGACCAGCTTGCCGTTTAGGTTCAGACCCTTTTCCACTTCAAAGCCACTGAACTGATCGATTACACACTGCGCGCGTTCCTGAAAGGCCTTGAGGTCGGCGTCGGTCCACCAGTTGAAAAGGTTGCCGGTCGAATCAAACTGGCGGCCTTGATCGTCAAAACCGTGCGTCATCTCGTGGCCGATGACTGAACCCATGCCACCATAGTTGAGCGCATCATCTGCTTCCGCATCGAAGTAAGGCGGCTGCAGAATCCCGGCCGGAAAAA
>JBDUCB010000380.1:0-3406 GCA_040003695.1 bacterium | reverse complement strand
CGGCGCGCGATATTGAAACGATTCAGATCGAGCTGGCCCTGGCGGACCTAGCAACTGCCGAACGCCGGTGCGACAAGGCACAAAAGAACTTGAAGAGCGGAGACAAGATTGCCCGAGCCGAACTGGCGGTGCTGGAAAAATTGTTGCCGGCGCTTGAACAAGGAAAATCGGCGCGCACAGTTTCACTAACAGATGACGAGCGCAGTGTTGCTCGTGACTTTTTTCTGTTGACTATGAAGCCAACTATTTACGCCGCCAATGTTGGCGAAAGTACATTGGGTAACACGGAAGCCAACGCGATGGTCAAAGCAGTTCAGGAGATTGCGACGAAAGAAGCGGCGGAGTGTGTAGTCATCTGCGCACATCTCGAAGCTGAGTTGGTTTCGTTGTCGCTTGAAGAACGAACGGAATATCTCAAGAGCCTTGGTGTGTCGGGCAGCGGTGTCGATCGCTTGATCAAGAGCGCTTATCACCTGCTGGGCTTGATGTCGTTTCTAACTGCCGGCGAAAAAGAAGTGCGCGCCTGGACGATCCCGCAAGGCACCCGTGCGCAAACGGCGGCCGGCACAATTCATACAGATATTGAAAGAGGCTTTATCCGCGCGGAAGTGATCAACTATGAAGACTTGATGCGCGTCGGCTCTCATGTGATCGCGCGCGAGCAGGGGCTAATGCGGTTAGAAGGCAAAGACTACATCATGCAGGACGGCGACGTGGTACATTTTCGTTTTAATGTCTAATTGGCCAGTGTTTCTGTCGTTGTTACTTATCGCTCGTATTAGACTTTTCCGGTCGCTGATCATTATCGCTTTCGATTTCCGGTTTACCTTTAAGCAATGCTTTCAGTCGCGCCAATTGTTTGCGTGACTCTCGGCGACGACCTCGATCCGGCTCAGCTAATTTTCGCGCAATGCGTTTCAAGTCGATCGAGTTCTGCGTCTGTCATCGCCATCATCGATTCCATTCTATTAGCCGATTTCTCGTCAAATTGTTGGGGCGGATTTATGCCTTACCATTTCGAAATCGATTAATAATATCGACTACCTTTCGATCTGTGGCGGCTTGACCGTCGGTTAATTGGATGAACACATCTTCAGTCTTCTGGTTGAGCGTTGCAAGCTTCTGCGCATATCCGATTTGCACATCGACCACTACATTGAACTTGTCCTCGAGGCGACGCAGGTCCCCTCGGTATCTTAATCCGGCTTTAACGAAAGCTTCACAATTCGCTCTAATCTACCGACTCTGGCATCCATCGTCATCAGTTATTGATGATGACGCTTATTCTTAATTGTGGTCAAGAAGACAGCATTAAAGGATTGATACCGAACGATGCATTAATTCTTGCATTGGAGAGCTCGTGGCGCCTGAAGATTTCAGGCGCTGGCGGGCGAGATACCTACCGCACTACTGCGCGGATGCCGGCCAGGATTAGATATGCGATCGCAAGCACAACAGCCAGTTTGATGACGAGGACTGCGATGCCGAACAGGATTTTGATGATGCCGAGCGTGATGCCCGCCGCGGTCAGCACAATTGGGATGCCCACTGCAAAAACAAAAATCCCCAGAAGGATGATGCCTACAATTCTTAATACGTCAGTTGCGTCTTTCATCGTTTCGCTCCAATTCCTGCCAGCTATCTTTTTCAATTCGCGTTGCTTTTGCACGCTCGGTTGGCTATACGAAGCCCAAAGCAATCACGTTCCATCAAGATCGGGATTATCGCCAAATTCAGTTGCCTCGCCATCAGCATTCGCGCGCGGTAACGGTTTCAGCGATAATTATGTGTACCTTTTACCCAATGGCATCTTCAACCACAGGAAATCTATTTGGCAACCTGCCGGCGCCGCAAGCAGTTGAGAGTTCTGCGCCGCTCGCTGAGCGGATGCGCCCGCGCTCGCTGGCAGATTTCGTGGGCCAGACTCATCTTGTCGGGGAAGGCCGTATTCTCCGACGCTTGATAGATGGCTCCGCAAACCTGCCTTCACTGATTCTGTGGGGCGCGCCCGGCACCGGCAAAACAACGCTGGCGCGGCTGCTTGCTGAGAAATCGGCCGCGCGTTTTGTAGCTTTGTCAGCGGTCTTTTCCGGCGTCAAAGATCTGCGCGCTGCGATTGCCGACGCAAGTAAAGAAAGGAAATTTGGCGCCCGGACAATTCTATTCATCGACGAAATTCATCGCTTCAATAAAGGACAGCAGGATGCGCTGCTGCACGCCGTCGAGAATGGCACCTTAACACTGATTGGCGCGACTACTGAGAATCCCTCGTTTGAAGTTACCGGCGCGCTGCTCTCGCGCTGCCGCATACTTGTGCTCAATCCGCTCTCACAAGTCGAAGTTAAAATAATTCTGCGGCGGGCAATCGAAGATGACGAACGAGGCTTGGGCGAGCTGCACCCAATTGTGTCCGACACAACGCTCGATCGCCTGGCCAACGCAGCTGAAGGAGATGCACGCGTTGCTCTTGCCGCGCTCGAGGCAGCGGTCGAATCGACGCCGCCTGATGAAAGTGGTGCCCGAGAGATCAGCAGCGACACTGTCGTTGAAGCCCTGGGCCGAGCACAGTTTGCCTACGACAAAGGGGGCGAGGAGCATTACAACCTTGCTTCGGCGCTGATCAAATCTTTGCGCAATTCCGACGTTGACGCTTCGCTCTATTGGCTGGCACGCATGATTGAGGGCGGAGCTGATCCAGTGTTTATCGCGCGCCGACTCTGCATTCTTGCCTCTGAAGATATTGGCCTTGCCGATCCGCAGGCGATGGTCCAGGCCGCAGCGGCCGCTGATATTGTTCAACTCATCGGCATGCCCGAAGGCTTGTTCCCTTTATCCCAGGCGACGATTTACCTGGCCCGCGCGCCGAAATCAAATGCAGTAAAGCGGGCGTATCACGGAGCTATGGCCGATGCGACGGAAACGGCGCGCGAGCCGGTGCCGCTCCACCTGCGAAACGCAGTGACGCCTTTGATGAAGCATGTTGGTTATGGCGAAGGCTATCGCTATGTGCACAACGACGCGGCGGCAAAAGACGAGATGGAATGTTTACCCGAGCCACTGCGCGGTAGGAAGTATTTTCACGAAGAGGAGAAATAACAAGCAGATTTTCCATTTTTCATTTTCCATTTATCATTTTTCATTTGGGGCCCGGTTAGGAGTCGGTAGTTCAGAGTCCAAGCTTTATCTTGCTTTTCCTCTCAAACCAGCAACCTGAAGGTTGTACTCTGAACTTCTTGAATGGCAACCAACCATGGTCCTTATACCGAAATGAAAAATGGAAAATGCGAAATGGAAAATTTTGTTCTTAAGCCGGCAACAAGGGAATGATCGTCAAGACGAACAAGGAATTGGCCTACCTGCATGAGCTTTTCGTCGCCACTGATTGGGGCGAAAGGTTTGCCGAACT
>JBDUCB010000074.1:0-11502 GCA_040003695.1 bacterium | reverse complement strand
TCCGTTCGTATTCCGGAGACGCCTTCGATCACCGAAGAAAATCCTCCCACGGATCAACCCTCAAGGCCGGAACGCAGGGAGAGACCAGCGCCAGGGGAAAACCGTGACCGCGGCCAGCGGTATCGCATCGACAATCCAACTCCTCGGACCGCGCCAGCAGAACATCGAAACGAAACGCCGCGGTATGAACCGCCACCGCGCAATGAACCACCGCCGCGCAATGATCCACCACCGCGCAATGATCCACCGCCGCGCAATGATCCACCACCGCGTAACGATCCACCGCCGCGTAACGATCCACCGCCGCGCAACGATCCACCGCCGCGCAACGATCCACCGCCGCAACGGTCTGAGTCCAGGGAGGACCATGATCGCCCTCCGGCCAAAATAAAAGATCCGCGATAAGTGAAGAGCCAGGCTGGTTGGTGCATGTTTCACAGAACCGCTTGCCCAGCCTTGTTTGTGTAACTGAATGAATGCTCGGCTAACCCTGGTTCCTATTGAAGGAGAAAAAATGAAAATCTTAAGGCAGCTTCCAATATTCCTCGCTTTGTTGCTAATCACTTGCTCCGCCGCGGCGCAGGATCGCGCACGGCTCATCGACGCTTCGCTCTCAAATAGTCAAAAAGTGACGAGGCCAACTGATCCTACCTACATCCCGGGTGGCTCACGAGCATATGTAGCCGATATCAACGGATTGCCGGGCTTTGAAAACAATCTCATCGCGGCTTTTCAGAAGAAGCAGGTAAACCTGATCGTCGTGGCTGACAGATCGCGGGCCGATTTTGAGATCAATGGCTACGCGGAAAATCAGAAAGCCGGCTGGGCGAAGATTATCTTTGGCAGCGGTCGGCCAGAATCGGAGGCAAGCGTGCAGATGGTGAATCTTCGCACCGGAGTTGTCGCGTTTGCGGTGGCCTCCTACAAGGTGGATTCACGAAACGGCAACAAGAGTACTGCCGAGCATTTGGCCAAAAACGTCCGGCAAAAAATGGAACGAGACGAGAAGAGGATTCACAAGTAAAGGTGGGCCGTGGGCAGTTGTCCGACAAACTTCAGTTTGTCGCTTGGCTTTTGTTGAAGAGAGAAACGACAAACTGAAGTTTGTCGAACATTTACGGATTCTTTGGCTTGACTGACAGGCGGGGTACCGTGCGCGGTTTGTGGTCCATGTCCGCGCGTACTTCGCCGATGCGGTGCGCACCCATCTTTTGATAGAAGCCTTCGGTGTTTGGATCTGCGGAAATCTGAACTTCAGAAACGTCACCGGCCGCAGCGCGCTGCATGGCATGAATAAACAACTCTTTGCCTACGCCTGTGCCAATGTGTTTTGGCGCTACCCACAGGTGTTCTAACTCAGCTTTATCATTGCGGATCACGAGGGCATAAAAACCGCGCAGGCCATCGTCGCTTTCCATCACATAAACCTCGTTTGCGTTTACAAAGTCAGTTGAGATCGTCAGCTCGCTCTCCCAATGTTTGATCCAGTGCTCTGGATAGCCCCAATACCGTTTGGCGTCGTGCGCAATATTGGTTAGCGCCGCTGCGTCGTCAGTTGTTGCTCGTCTTATCGTCACGATTCACCAAAACAATTACGGCAGTGGCAGCACGAAGATTAATGGCAGGCGTTTTCACTAGCGGGACGGGGACTTCGAGCAGGACAGCACTATGTTTAAGTCGACGCGGCTTCGCTGGCTTCTGCCGGAGGCGTCTCGTCGTGATGTTCAGTCGTGTAAAGCCGCAGGATGTCCTGGCCCTGACGTGATCGCGGATCGATTGTCCGCATATGTTTACGGCCCTGCATCTCCCAAATCGCTGTCACCACTCCATCCTTCTCGACGGCGTGATATGAAATCTCTTCGGTGCTGGCTGGCGTTGGAGTCTCGTTTGTATTAACCGCCGGTTCGGCACTGGTGGCCTCAACACCTGCAGTGTCACCAATCGCGGTTTCATTCTCAGACATTTGGTCGATAACACTCCTCGTTCGAAATTTGAAAATTCTAATTTGTCTTTATTGGTTTCCAGAATTGTTGCACACGCTTGCGCCACTGTCTACCAGCAACGCGAATTAGTACTGATGCATGTGAGGGGTGTTGTTGCCTACGGCTTGGCCGTTTCGGTGCGCGGCAAGTCTCTGACTTGCCGGCCTCGGCCTCTCGTGTATGATCTTCACGGCAAGTCATAGACTTGCCGTGCACCGGAACGGCAGAGCCGCTCAGATCAAACTCGATCACGCGCGCATGGCCAGCGCGACTTCTACAGCTTTACGGGGGACCACTACGCCCCAACCCTGTCTTTCAATTTCAACTCCGGACACACGTTCGGCCCTGTCGATCAAAATCCGTTTCACTTGCTGCGGCTTCAGCCTGGGGTTGGCTTCCAGCATGCATGCGATGATCGACGCAACGATAGGCGACGCGAACGAAGTTCCGTCGACGTACTTATAGTTCCCATTGATCACATTACCCTCGCGCAACTTGATCGTGATCAACTGTCGCAGCAACGGCACCGGTAAATCGTGCGCGTCGTCGAGGTCCCTGTCTATGCCGGGACTACATTCGATCAGTGCCTTTAACTCATCGTCAGCAGCGGCATCGAGCTCTGAATAAAGTTGGGCCTGATCTGCGGTTGGAGTGGACGGAAGAATTGGCGCGGCCACCCAAATCCCCGGCGCGATGAGCTCGGGTTTTTGCAGGCCATCAATCGTTGGACCATACGACGACCGATACATTCCTCGCTTAGCGCGGTCCAGTGAATTCTGATCATCGAGTCCGCCGACGGAAATGGCCGCAGGTGAGCTGGCCGGCGGCAACACTGGATGGCCGGGCGACATTCCCGCGTTACCGACCGCACAAACCACAATCAGTCCGGCACGCACGGCGCGCTCAACGGTTTGGCAAAGAGAATTCTCCAGATATGGCTGTTCAAAGTCGCCGCCCGCGGAAATGTTGACGATGCGAATGTCGTATTCCTTAGCATGATCGATGATCCACTCGAGACCTTGTTGAATATTTTTTTCCGGGATGCGACCGGTGCGGCCGATTTTTACCAGCACTACCCGAGCATCAGAAGCGATACCGCGATAAAAGCCGTCGGAGAGGTGACCGTTGCCCGCTGCCACCACCGATGTCATCATGCCGTGCCAACTCGCAACATCACTTGTCTGTAGCGCACTCACATCCGCATCTGGTGAAAAGATATTGTGATAAGCGACGATTCTGTTTACCGGTTTCGTGAGATCGTCATGAGCATAGAATCCGGAATCGAGAAACGCGATTGTTACGCCGCGTCCGGTGAACGCTTCATGAGCATCCATTCGCAATGGCGTCGGCAGAACGTAGTCGTTCTGATCAAAAACCGCGACATGGGACTCGACCTGGGCTTTTGCTCTTTTCAAAAGCTCAAGACACGCGCCGCAAATGCTCGCCGGTTCTTTTTGGAGCGCATTGGCTTCCACCACCAGTCCCTTCAATTCTGGGCTGGCTGGCGGTGTAAGACTTTGCGAATCCTGCAGGCGCCCGCAGAAATGGCACGCGCTTGCGAGACTTTTTTCTTCAATGACCGGGCTCGGAGTTGAAATCAATGGTTCAGACATTCTCCGCAGTTTACTCGATTCGGGAAGGAATTCAACGGGACGGCAGTTGTGCCCGGGGTCGCGCCGCGTGTAAGGTATTATCGTAAGCAAACCAGATTAATCAGCATTTCTTTCGTCCGATGGCCCAGGAAAATTCCAGTGTCGCCGATCTTTTCCGTCGCGCGCAGGTGCTGCGACGCGAGAGCCCGCAGGCGTCTTACAAAGACATCAAGGAACAACTGGTCAAAGAGTTTACTGGCAAGCCTTTTCCGTCTCTTCTCAATTTGACCATCCCCGAGCAAGACGCGCGCGCGCCCGAAGAAGATTGGACTGCCGGGCTTCCACTGGTGCGCCGTGGTATCCAGTTCCAGGATTGGAAAGAAATTGCCAACGGCATCATTTTGAGTTTGGAGCAGACCGAGAACTATGAGAACCAGCGCGGGCCGGAAGGCGACCGCGATAAATGGCACGATCGCTCGGTCGGCATCGAAGAACCCACCAAAAAAGCGATCGGCAAGTGGATGCCTGAAGAGTTGATGAAACTGGCCGAACGAAACGTAAAGAAGTAACACCGCAAACAATCTCAGAAATTGAGACTGAAAAACGGAGCACCGTTATGGGCGACAATCATTCCCAACTGATGACGACCTTTCCGCTGTTTAAAGGATTCACGGAAAATGGCACGCGGAGGTTGCTGGACGCCGGCGAGGTCACGCGACAGGCGCCGGAAGACGTGTTACTCAAAGAAGGCGACAGCGCTGAATTCGTGTTGCTTGTTCTAACCGGCAAGCTCGAAGTTTTTGTCCAGCGCCAGGGAAAGGATCTCGTGCTCACCGAAGCGCCACCGGGAACAATTCTCGGGGAGCTGGCGGTGTTGTGCGGCATTCCGCGCTCGGCTTCGGTGCGGGCAAAGGAAGCATCCTCGACCTTGAGGTGGTCCGACGAGGAGTTTCGCTCGTTGCTGTTGCGGGATCATTCTCTGTCGCAGCGAGTTTTCAGCGGCGCGTTGCGCACTCTGGTTGACAAGGAGCGTTCGCTGATCGATTCGCTAATCGCAGCGCAAGCTTCTGCCTAGTTAAATGATCTATTGGAGCTGTGAATGAGTTTTCTCGATAACCTGTTTTCTGATCCAAAGTATCAAGCAAACCCGCCGCGCCAGCCTGAAGAGATAGCCGACGTCGACATCATCAGTCCCGACACACGCCGTGAGGATCGCATCCCGCCGGGACAATCGCGCACAAAAAAGTGGCCTGTGCTTGATGCGCACGGCACGCCCGAAGTCGATCTGGCAACCTGGTCGTTTGCAGTCAACGGTCTAGTCGAAAATCCACGGCAGTGGTCGCTCGACGAATTCATGCAACTGCCGGCGGTGAAGGTTTATGCTGACTTTCACTGTGTCACGCGCTGGTCGCGGCTCGATAATGTTTGGGGCGGCGTGCCGACGCGGGAGCTTGCAAAGATTGTAGGTATCAAGCCCGAAGCGAAATTTGTTCTCGCGTTGGCTTACGATTATGGATGGACCACCAACGTGCCCATCGAATATTTTCTTAAGGAAGATTCGCTGTTCGCCTGGTCACACGATGGTCAGCCAATTCCTCCCGAGCATGGTGGGCCAGTACGCTTGATCATTCCGCAGCTCTATGCGTGGAAGTCGGCCAAGTGGGTAAAAGGCGTGCGCTTTCTCGAACACGATCAAGCTGGCTACTGGGAAGAAGGCGGCTATCACATGCGCGGCGTGCCCTGGGGTCCGGGTGACGGTGAGCGGTTCAGGTGGTCGTGATTCATTGCCTCGCAGGTGAAGTGAGGCCTCAACTCGGACGTGCTCGCTATGTTATTCTTTAGCTGGTGGAACCTCATGCATGAAGTGAACATGAAAGAAGCACAGCTCAGCCGTGAGGCTTGTGCCAGTGTCAAATAGCGAGGGCCAGCCGATCTTCGGCGGTGGCCAAAGGACCGCTTGAGACGTCAGACGACTTTGATGCTCCGCTGGATTAGTCACCCGCTCTACGGGTATCATTCGTTCATCCCATCCCATTAAGAAGAAGGTTCCCATGAACTTCCTGCAATATGAATTTGATGCCGGGCCAAACGAAGTTATACAAGTGAATCTTGACCGGCAAGCTAATGTCAGGCTCATGGACGGCAATAACTTTCAGAAATACCGTAACGGGCAACAACATACTTACTATGGAGGCCATGCCACTACGTCACGAGTTAATCTGCGTCCGCCTCATCAAGGTCATTGGTACGTAGTGGTGGATCTTGGTGGTTATTCAGGCAAGGTCCGAGCTTCCGCAGTCAAGTTGGCTGCCTAATGATGGATACTTCTGAGCCGAAACCAACTGACTCTACATCCCTGCCACCAGTCGAGGTGCGTCGAGGCGCCTTTGCCCAACTTACAATCTATGAGGTTGCTGAATATGAGTTGGACATTCTCGCCCATGGATCGCCGGATTCGCTATACCTTAACTTTGCAATCTTTCTGCTGTCGGTCGCAATATCTTTCCTCGTGGGCCTATTAACGGCTGTGCTTTCCTCGCGTGTCTTTACCGTATTCGTGGTCATAACGACGTTAGGCTTTGTGCTTGGACTCCTTCTCCTAATCATCTGGCTAAAAAAGCGCTCCTCCACTTCTGATTTGGTTGGAAAAATTCGAAGTCGGCTACCTGGTGAAGGCATACAGGAAGTAAACCCGGAGAACAGTCTCTAGGACCACTCCTACATCTCATGAGTGAGGTTCCCAAAGACGCCGCCGCTGTAATTCTTCTTCGCCACCAAACTCCCCTGACCAAGCCTGAAGTCTTTCTCGTCAAGCGCAGCGAAAAGCTGGCTTTCCTGGGCGGGTATCACGCTTTTCCCGGCGGCCAGGTTGACGCTGCCGACGCTGAGGCGCCGGTTGAAAATTGTCCGGACGTAGAAACTCATGCGGCGATTAGTTGCGCGGCGCGAGAACTGTTTGAAGAGGCTCAAGTCCTTGTTGCTCGTGGCGGAGACGCGTTGACGAAAGGTCAACGCGAGTCGTTGTTTGATGATCTTCAATCAGGTCGCCTGTCCTGGCCGGCACTCTTAAAGCATTACCACCTTCATCTCGACGCCGACGATTTTACTTTTGTTGGACGTTGGGTGACGCCGCCGTTCAGCGCGCGCAGGTTTGATACCTGGTTCTTTCTGGTTAACTGTCCGCCGAAACAAACTGCGCGTATCGAGACGGACGCGGAACTAGAGAGCGGTTCATGGATCGCGGCCACCGAGGCGGTTGGGCGTTGGCAACGTTCGGAGATTCTAGCCGTGCCGCCCGTTCTCCATGCCTTGAAGACTTTATCGGAAGGCTTGACCGGTGATCTATCTAAGCGTTTTCTCGCCACGCCAAACGCGCATGGCGAGCCGGTGCGGCGCATCGAGTTTCGCCCAAACTACATCTGCTTTCCCGTGCGCACGCCCACAAAACCACCGGCCACGCATACAAACTGTTATTTGATTTACACGTCATCAGAACTTCTGATCATCGATCCAGGCTCACCTTACGAAGATGAACAACAAGCCTTGGCGTCATGCGTCGAAGACCTCATCAATGAAGGCCGCAGCGTCCGCGAAATTGTTTTGACTCACATGCATCCCGATCATGTCGGCGGAGTCAACGCGCTGCGAAATCATTTGGGCGGTAGTATTACAGTAGCCGCTCATCGACTGACAGCCGAGCCTCTAGCCGGCACCGTTCCTGTAGATCGCTCGATTGAAGAAGGCGAAGTGATCACGCTCAGCGGTTCACCCGCAATCGGTCTGCGCGCAATGCACACGCCCGGTCACGCGCGTGGCCATCTTTGTTTCTACGAAGAGCGAACGGGAACACTGATCTCTGGTGACAACATCGTCGGCGTAGGCTCGGTGTTAGTTGATCCGCCGGAAGGAAATATGCGCGACTATCTTGAATCACTGCGGCGCATGCGCGCCTTGCGGAATGTTTCCGTGATTTTTGGCGGACATGGACCAGCCATCGCAAATCCAGAAGCAAAACTTGATCAGTACATTTCTCACCGGCTGGAACGCGAGCAAAATATTCTACGAGCGGTACGCAACGGGGCCACGACACCGGGCGACATCGTGACGCGCGTTTATACTGACGTCTCTGCAAAAGCGCATGCGATGGCCGAGCGCGCTGTGCTGGCACATTTGGAAAAACTAATCGAAGATAGGTTGCTACAGCAAAGCTCCGAAGGCTTATTCCTGCCAAGCGATCAATAGACGATTGGTGTTTGCTAGCTCTCTTTTCATTAGCACCGTGGCTTTAGCCCGGTGATCCAGCAGCGCATAGGAATGGAAACCGTTTAAACGGTTTCAGGTTGTGGCTGCTACTAGAATCACGGGGCTAAAGCCGCGGTGCTAATGAAAAGGACTTAACAAAACAAGGCTGCGTTAGTAACCCTTTGATCCGCCCACTATATCTTCGACGGACGCTCGCGTAAGATATTCACATTCCCCGAATTTCCGATTTCAAAGTAAAGTCAGATCATTATGAGCAGTCCAAAAACTATTCGCGAATTACCGCAAACGTTAGGCGACCTTAAAACGAGCGGCTACAAAAGTGTTTCAGTCAAAGACGAGTTGCGCGCCAACCTGATAAAGAAACTCAAGCGCAGTGAAAAACTCTTTCCTGGCATCGTCGGTTACGACGAAACCGTCATTCCTCAGCTCGTCAATGCCATCCTGGCGAAACACAACATCATTCTGCTGGGACTGAGAGGCCAGGCGAAGAGTCGCATCATTCGGCAGTTAACCGAGTTGCTTGATGAACAGATTCCGATTATCGCCGGCTCGGAAGTGAACGATGATCCGTTTCATCCAATCTCGGCTTACGGCCGCCAGACGCTCGCGTTGCACGGCGATGCTGCGCAGCTCGACTGGCTCGAGCGCGATGCGCGTTTTGTCGAAAAGCTGGCAACGCCTGATGTCACGATTGCAGACATCATCGGCGACGTTGATCCGATCAAAGCCGCCAAGGGTGGGCATCTGCTCAGTGATGAGCTGACGATTCATTACGGGCTGCTGCCGCGTGCGAACCGCGGCATCTTTGCCATCAATGAGTTGCCGGATCTCGCAGGCAAAATTCAGGTCGGACTCTTCAATATCATGCAGGAAGGCGACGTGCAGATTAAGGGTTACCCGGTCCGCCTGCCGCTCGACGTGATGTTGGTGTTTTCGGCGAACCCGGAAGATTACACAGCGCGCGGCAAGATCATCACTCCGCTAAAAGATCGCATCGGCACCGAGATCACCACCCACTATCCAGCCGAAATACAAACTGCCGTTGAGATCACGCGTCAGGAAGCATGGGTGACTCGCGATGGCCTTAAGGAGCGGTTGCACGTTCCCGATTTCATTCGAGAAGTCATAGAACAAATTGCTTTTGAGGCGCGCGACGACAGTCGCGTGGACAAGCATTCGGGTGTTTCACAGCGTATGCCAATCTCGGTTATTGAGTCAGTCATCTCAAATGCCGAGCGGCGCGCGCTGTTGACTGAGGAAGAAGAAATTGTGCCGCGCATCTCCGACATCTATGCCGCGACGCCGTCGATGACCGGCAAGATGGAACTGGAATACGAAGGCGAACAAATTGGCGCCGGCCGCATTGCAAAAGATTTGATCAAACGCGCTGCGGGCGAGATCTTTGAAGGCTACTTTGTGGGCATCGACTTTACACAGACGGTGCAGTGGTTCGATCAAGGAAACAACCTGCGGCTGGCCGACACGGCGTCCGCCGAGGAATGCAAAACGTTGCTCGAAGCCGTTCCGGAGTTGGTCGATACGGCTCTGATTCCCTTTGATTTCAAAAAGTCTGACCAGGCGAAAGTTGTGGCCGCGTGCGAGCTGGTGCTGGAAGGCCTTTATGCTGAAAACAAAATCAGCCGCAACGAGGAAGGCGGCTACACGGCAGTGACGAAAGCCAGGAAAGATCGCCGCGGAATGATCTACGACGATCTGACGGAAACAGGAAAGTACAGCTAGGAGATTTTTAGCCGCGGATTAACGCGGATACACGCGAATCAGCAAACGAGAAGACGGCGCAGGATCGCACCCTGCAATCAAAAACAAAAGCCGCTATCACCCTGCTTAGGAGGCTTCGCAATGAAAGCGAATGATAGTGGTCTGAAACATCGAGAACTTACACAGAAAATAATTGGGGTTTTCTACGAAGTCTACAACGAGTTAGGGCACGGCTTTCTTGAGTCGGTTTATGAAACAGCATTTGAGATGGCTCTCGTGTCGAAGGGCATAGAGGTACTAACCCAGATTGAGGTTCCAGTTTGGTTTAGAGGGAAGAAAATCGGAGACTTTACCGCCGATATGCTAGTCGAGAAAAGTGTGTTGCTTGAGCTGAAAGCCGGGGTAGGAATAAATCCAGCGCACGAAGCTCAGTTACTGAATTATCTCAGGGCGACGGAGATCGAGGTTGGCATACTCTGCAGCTTTGGTCTCAAGCCTGAATTCAAACGACTCGCTTACGATAACACTCGCAAAAAGCGAGGCGAACATCCAGGTTTATTAAGTACTCTTCTGACATGCGATGATGATTTCTCTGATTCGCGTTAATCCGCGTTAATCCGCGGCTGAATTCGTCTTATGAAGTTTACGCGCTATTCAAAATTCAAGGGCCTCGATGTTTCCGGGATAAATCTCGGCGACTTGATGGAGGGTCTGTCTGACTCCCTTCTCGATTCCGGTTACGACGACGATTATTACTGGACGCGCCAACGGCATCCGCAGGACACCTCGCTTGATGCATTGCGGCGCGCCTTGTTGCAGGCGTTGATGGACCAGGGATTGTTGAATGAGTTTCAGGTCCAGGAAATGCTGGCGGACACCGAAGGTAAGTTTAAGGGTTCGCTGCTCGAGGAAATGCTCAACCAGTTGATTGAACGTCTGGTTGAAGAAGGTTACCTAACGCTCAGGGAAGAACCACAACGACAGCCGCAACGGCAAGACGTCCAGGGCCGCCTAGGCACTCCCGAAGTTTCGGAACCGCTACCGCGCAACGTCAAATTCGAAGTCACTGAAAAAGGTCTCGACTTTCTCGGTTACAAGACGCTCAGAAATCTGCTCGGTAGTTTAGGCAAGAGTTCAGTTGGCCGTCACGATACTTCGCATCTTTCTACCGGCATCGAAGCGGCCGCCGCCAGCAAGGCTTATGAGTTTGGCGACACGATTAATCTCGACGTGAACACGACGCTGTTGTCCGCCATCCAGCGCGAGGGATTAACAGTTCCGCTCAATCTCGAATACAGCGATCTGCACGTTCATCAGTGTGATTATCAATCGTCGTGTGCAACGGTCGTGATGCTCGACTGTTCGCATTCGATGATTCTGTACGGCGAGGACCGGTTTACGCCGGCGAAGAAGGTTGCGCTGGCGCTGGCCCACCTGATTCGCACTCAGTATCCCGGCGATTCACTGAAAATTGTGCTGTTTCACGATAGTGCTGAAGAGTTGCCGCTTGCCAAACTCGCGGTCACGCAAGTCGGTCCTTATCACACCAATACGGCTGAAGGGTTGCGCTTGTCGCGTCGCATCCTGCAAGCGCAGCGCAAAGAGATGAAGCAGATTGTAATGGTGACTGATGGAAAACCCACGGCGTGCTTTGTTGAAGGCGCAGTAGTAGGACAGACCTCCAGGTCTGTCCACGGGACCGGCAAGAATGCCGGTCCTACCCGACGCATTTACAAAAACTCGATGGGCGGCGATCCGTTTGTAATGGAAGCCACCTTCAAAGAGGTCCAGGCCTGCCGCAAAGCAGGCATAATGATCAATACCTTCATGCTCGCCAGCGATTATTATCTGGTCGAGTTCGTGAAGCAGATGACGGCAATGACCAACGGAAAAGCTTATTTCGCAAATCCTGCTAACCTCTCCCAGTTCGTTTTGATAGACTTTCT
>JBDUCB010000004.1:0-3419 GCA_040003695.1 bacterium | reverse complement strand
TCTCTATCTTGTTGCATTGAAGTTTCCTCCCATTGTTCGATTAGTTTTTTGTCGCGGGCTGTACTCGTTTCCGTACTTGCCTTAAAACTCGCCAGCGAATCTGTATCGTTCGCATGCAAGCAACCAAGGAATTGCTTTGGTTTGTGCTCAGGGTGCAAGACGGATGCCACAGAGCGGGACCAAAAAGATTGAATGGTCAGCTAAAATGCGTTTCTCATTTGGCGCTTCGCTTCATGAAATTCAGCAACGATTTCTCAGCGGCGTGCAGTTTCTTTCCACGATAGGTCATCAATTCGTTAAGCGTATTGAAATAGCGATTGATAATTTTTCCGGTCTCGAAACTATTTATGATCTCAGGACAGATGTATGAACTGCGGCAGACGGCGGGGGTGTTGCCCAGTGCTGCGGCTGCTTCCTTAATAGCTGCTACCACTTTTCGCTTACGCGCCGTTTTCTTCTCGACAATTTCGCTTCCTGCTCGCGCGAGCGCGCAAGCACAAACGAGTGTTCCCGCCCAAGTGCGAAAATCCTTGGCGCTAAATTTTTCGCCCATTACTTCGCGAATATATTCCGTGATGTGACGGCGCTTTACGTCAACAAACTCGCCATTGCCATTCTGATATTTGAAGACTTCGCGCGACGGTTGCTTGAGCAAGTTCTTAACGACCTTTGCGACTTGCCGATCTTTTATTTCCCGAACCTGGCGCACGCCTGACTTGCCGGGAAAATCAAACTCGACAACGTCTCCTTTAACTTTCACATGTTTTGGACGCAAGGTGGCGATGCCATAACTACCATTTTCATTTGCATAAACCTGGCTGCCGGGGCGAATGAGGCATTTCGAAAGGATGCGCATTATAGAGGCCATCACGCGCTCGCGTCCGAGGCCGGGTTGCTTGAGATGCGCCGCGACCGTTGTCCGCATCTTTGGTAGAGCCTCAGCAAAAGCCATTATCCGTTGAAACTTTTTCGCATCCTGACGGCGCGTGTGATTGTCGTGATACAGATACTGCCAACGGTCCGCCGCGTCTTTGCCAATCACTTGCAACGCACCGCCGGCGCGAGGGTTGATAGCCACGTCAGTCCACGCCGGTGGAATTTTCAGGCTTTGTATTCTTTTCAGGTCTGCAACACTTACCTTTCTTGAGTCGGCGTGGCTGTACCTAAAGCCGCGGGCTGCGCTTCCCACCCGTTTTATTCCGGTCTGCTGCAACTGCTGAAGTTGGGTCATTGAATAGTTAAGAGTGGTCTACTGCGGAATATGCGAGATGTAAAATGGTTCTGCTAATGCTGGCCTCACTAGCACAGAGTGAGACCAGCATAGAGATAGGCATGCATGGTTTACGAAAACCGCTTTACGCTATTTTCTTTTCTGATCACCTCGATCACCCTGGCCCGATTTAACTGTCGTTTTCGCTTTTTGCTTTACGTCGCGCGCCAACGAGCGTCCCTGATCGTCCGACTCTTCGAATTGACCCTTCGCATCACGTCGCACGTAACGTTTGTCAGAGCCCGTATCGATTAATTCGCGCTTAGCATTTCCCGCTTTCTTCGCCATATCAGTCTCCTTAATTGTGTGTAGGCTTCCTGTACATCCGACCAAACTATTTGTTTAGTTACAGACCACCTTTGTGACGTACCGATGATTCAAGCAGGCTTGGCGGCAAGCGCAGTGCCAGCTTTTTGCTTGCTGAATACGCCCGCGCGTTATGCGACAGCTAATCTGCGGTCCATTGCGACGATGGGCTCAGTATTTGCAGAGTTCTCTCAAAAGTTATCTCAAAAATGATTCGCGAAAGGATTGAAAAATGCCGAGGGGAGACAAGGGTTCTTAAACCGACAAACAGAAACGGCAGGCAGAACATATTGAAGAAGGCTATGAAGATCGTGGGGTTTCCAGCAAGACCACAAAAGCTCGCGCATGGGCCACGGTGATTAAAGAGTCCGGCGGCGGCAAAAAGAGCGGGTCTGGTCGCGGCAAGAAAGGAAACAAGAGTTCTTCAAAGAAGGGCGGCAAGAAGTCATCTAAGAAGTCTTCGAAGAAATCATTCAGGAAGAGATAGAAGAGCAAGCAATGCCAACTAAGCGAAAGAAGACAGGTCGCACGAATAATAGCTGGGCGAAGTCTGACAACGCGTCCACACGTGCAGCGAAGAAGGTGAGCCCTGCTCGAACGAGCAAGCCGGCCCCTCGGTCCGCTGCGACCCTGGGCCAGATGAAAGAACCAAAGTCGCCCATGCCGGCGCAGCATCAGCGCAAGCCGGGGTTGGAATCCAAGGTAACGCCGCGACCAAAATACCAGGCGCCATACTACAAAGGGTCAGGGAAGCTGGCAGGCAAAGTTGCCTTGATCACTGGCGGCGATTCGGGCATCGGCCGCGCTGTCGCGGTTCTGTTTGCGCGCGAGGGCGCGGATGTTGCGATCACCCATCTACCGCAGGAAGCAAGTGATGCGCGCGAGACCGTTGCTGCTGTGGAAGCGGAAGGTCGTGAAGCGGTTGCCATTGCCGGTGACATTACGGAGCAACGGTTTCCGACCAAGGCTGTGCGTCAAACGATCAGAAAACTTGGAAAACTCGACATCCTGGTAAACAACGCCGCATACCAACAACACCAGGAAGGTCTTGAAGATATTTCCGACGAGCAATGGGATCGCACCTTCAAGACAAACATCTACGGTTACTTTCGCATGGCGAAGGCCGTGTTACCACATTTGAAAAAAGGAAGCGCGATTATCAACACCGGATCCATCACGGGTTTGGACGGCAGCAAGGAGCTGCTTGACTACTCAGCGACCAAAGGCGCGATTCATGCCTTCACAAAGTCGCTGGCCCAAAACCTGGTTGCCAAAGGCATCCGCGTGAACGCCGTTGCGCCGGGCCCGGTGTGGACGCCGCTGAATCCTTCAGACAAGCCAGCGAAAGACGTAGCCGAGTTTGGCGCGGACACGCCTCTCAAGCGACCGGCCCAACCAGAAGAGATTGCCCCGGCGTTTGTTTACTTCGCATCAGAAGTTGACTCGAGTTATGTGACCGGAGAAGTTTTAACTTTGCTTGGCGGCGAAACCACCGCAGCTTGACGTTTTCAAATTCACTTTGCGCAGGAGGAAACTTTTATGGGAGACAATGGTGGTGGAAGTGCAGGCGTTGTCGCTGTGCTCGTAATTTTTGTGATTATCGTGGTGGCGGCGCTATTTGTTTTCGGTGGTCGCTTCCTTGGCGGCAACAAGAAGGTCGATGTAAACGTGACTGCTCCGTCCAGGTAGCAGTTCGTCTAACGATTGCTGCCTCCTTGTAACGTGGGTTGCGGGCAGCGGCAATCTCGGCATTCACAATTAGCATGAAGGCGGGCGGTGCGCGCCGGCGCAGCCGCTTGCCGATGGTTTGAATCTGTTGGCTCGTTGCCGCGTGGGGCGGTTC
>JBDUCB010000411.1:0-11613 GCA_040003695.1 bacterium | reverse complement strand
TTCACGAGCTGAACGAAGCTCCCAAGGGACAGGCCTACATCCTCTGGGCAGTTTCGCCTGATAACCAGTTTTTCAAGCTGGGACAGATCGTAAATGTGAAGGATCGCAACGAGGCCGAGATCAAAGCCAATACAACGTTAGCTGATTTTGGTTTGCTCGTGACCATGGAAGATCTCGCGGCCGTAAAGACCGTGGTCATACCGGCAGGCCAGCGACTTGGCGTAATTCAATTAATCCCGTAGCCAGGTCCACATCATAAAAGGAGTCAACCCAAAGGCCGTCAGCAATGGCGGCCTTATTTATTTCCACTATATCCCGCAAACGGAGAGCCGAAAAGATGCGATACACACGTGTATTGTTGTGCATCGCCATTTCTGCAATTTTGGCAATAAACTCCAATAAAACTTGGTTTGTAACGCTCCAATTGCCGGGCATGATGCTTGCCAGTTAGTTTCGATGACGAAACCGAAATCACCCCCGTAACTGAATCGCGATTAAGTTCTAAGGAAAGGAGCTAGCTTAACTAATGAGTAAACGCATTTCTCTCTTAGCGGCAGCGGCGCTTCTGGTTTTTTCTATCGCCGCGCTGAGCGCCGCTCAAACTACCACCACCACAGTCACAACACCAACAACCGTTACCAAAACAACTCAGAATGCCGATGGCACTTTCACAGTGATCGAGTATCCGGTAGGCAAAGAAACTATCGTCAACTTGAGCCCGGTTACAATCACTGGCGCTAAGGGCGTAGCCACAATTCTGCGCGACGACAACGGAACCCGAATTAAGCTGAATTTGACCGGGCTGCCAAATGACGTCAGCGCGCTGAATCTCTACGCAGTTGATCCAGCGGGAGCAATTACATCACTTGGACCAGTTACCGTGACGAACGGCCTGGGAACATTTGAAGCGACGACCCCACTGAATAGATTCATGCTCGTTGCCTCGCCTGAGACTGCATTGACAACCTATGATCCAAACACACCAGTGTTTTTCCGCAGCACGGTGCCTGAGGGGTTTGCCGTGATTCCACACACCACCGTACCAATCGGCGAAACAGTCGGTGCGACCGCGACGGGGACAACGCCCGCTAATGCTTACACGGTGCCGATGCTGAACATTCCTGCTTACAAAAAGGGAGACGACACCAAAATTAAAGTTGATTTCACCGGCGCAATGTCAGGTGCACGGGCAAATGTATTCATCGAGCCGCATAAGGACAAAGCGACTGAAGTGAAGATGCGCTTCCACGAATTGAAAGAAGCTCCCAAGGGACAGGCCTTCATCCTGTGGGCAGTTTCACCCGACAATCAGTTCCAGAAGCTCGGCCAAATCCTTAACGTGAAAGATCGTAACGAGGCAGAAATCAACGCTACAACGACGTTTCCTGATTTCGGTTTGCTCGTAACGATGGAAGACATCGGCGTGGTGAAAAACACGGTGCTGCTGCCTGCCGGTCCGCGCCTTGGCGTGATTGAAATCATTCGCTAATCAGGGCGAGTGAGGGGTAATTCCTTTATAAGGCCGTCAGTAATGGCGGCCTTATTTGTTTCCGGAACTTGATTAAAAGCCTCAAGATATCAATCCAGAATAAGGGCACACCCTCAAAATTCCTGGCCTTGCGGAGATTTTTCTATGCGCCCAACTGGCTGTTAGGCTAATATGTGACTTACGGACCGGGTGTCCGTAACCCCGTCCCCGCCGCGTCCCCCGGCCTCGTCCGCAATTAACGCTGAACTTGCCTGGTTCCCTGGTTTAGTATTCCGTCAACTGCAAGATTAGTTCGAGAAGTTAAAGCGATGAAACGCATCTTCCCTCAGTTGCTGCTGCTAGCTGTAGGTCTCTTCTCCTTTGAACAAACCCACGCGCAGGAAAGCCTTCCTAATCTGGTCAAACGCGTTAAGCCCACCGTAGTTGCCATTGCCACCTACGATGCAGATGGCGAACCCTTGATGACCGGCAGCGGATTCTTTTTGCGACCCGGCGAGGTTGTCACCAACCTGCACGTCATTCGCGGCGCCAAGCGATGCGAAGTGAAGACCCTTGACGGCAAGGGAAAAGTGTTTCCCGTCGCAGGCATGCTGGCAGTAGATGAAGAAGGCGATCTGGCGTTGCTCAGCGTCGATATGCCGCGCGAACGCCCCCGCTCTAGTGAGATTGCCGAAGTGCTGCCAGATGAAGGGGAAACGATTTTTGTGATTGGCAATCCCTTGAAACTCGAGGGCTCGGTTACCGATGGTATTGTCTCCGCAGTGCGAGAGGTTCCAAACGTCGGCAAGATCATTCAAATCACCGCACCCATTTCCCACGGCAGCAGTGGTAGCCCGGTATTCAACCTCAAGGGCCAGGTGATCGGCGTGGTAACGGTAAAAGTTACGAACGGACAAAACATCAATCTGGCGATCGCTGTTGCGCGATTGGCAGAACTGCGGCCGGGTCGAGTGCGTTCTCTGTCTACGCTTCTCGCGCGCGACCGCAATGGTGACGTTGCTGAGTCGTCGTATCGCACTGGCCTGGATTCGTTATGGCTTGGCAACTACGACAATGCGCTCGGTTATTTTGAAACAGCAGCGAACCGCAATCCGCGGCGCGCGGATGCCTGGGTGCAGGTTGGGTATTGCAAGGTCAAACAAGGGAAAAATGAGGAAGCCATTCGCGCTTACCAACACGCGCTGGAGCTGAAACCCGACGCAGAGGAAATACACAACAAGCTCGGCGACGCCTATTATTATGCCGGCCGGATGAGCGAGGCGATTGCTTCCTATTTGCGCGCCGCAAATCTGCGTCCCGCCTTTGCTGACGCTCATTACAATCTGGCCGTTGCCTATTTCGAAAGTGGTAACGAGCGCCTCGCGCTCAATGAGGCAAGAATCCTGCGCCAGCTTGACGGGAAACTCTATGAGAAGCTCATGAGCGAGACGCGGCTGGAACAGTGACAACGAGCAGACAGTAAACAGCAAACAGTAGTAGAACAACAAAAAGGCGCTGCCATCGATAAGATGCGCGGCGCCTTTATCCGTCTACTGATTATTGTCTACTGTTTACTGTCTACTGTTTGCTGTTTGCTGTTGGCTGTTCCCTGCCGTTAGTCTCCCTTTTCCGCCTGCCCCATAAAGATCTTTGTATCCACGCTCTTCGGATTTCCCAGTACCACGAAGCGCAGGTTGTGCATGTACTTTTGCGCGACGCGCTGAACGTCCGTTGGCGTTACGGCATGCAGCCGCGAGAGAAGCTCAAACGAGTTGCGCCAGCCGCCGCCGATTAGTTCATATTCCGCAAGATTGGCGGCTTGTGCAGCATTCGTTTCCTGATCGATATAGTAAGTTGTCAGATACTGCGAGATCACACCGTTAATGTCATCGTCATCTATCGACTGTGATTGCAAGCGCCGGATTTCATCAAGCATCACGCCAACCGCCTGATTCGCATCCACCGCAGTCACATAAATGCCGCCAACATTCGCGGCCTGACTTCCCAGAAACGCGCTTGGTGCATAGGAAAGGTTTCGCTTGACGCGCACTTCCTGAAATACGCGATCGCGCAGAAGTGCTGAAGCCACCATCATCGGATAAATATCAGGGGCTGTTAGTGGCGGCGCGCTAAAAATACCCTGCACATAATTCGTAGGTAAAGAGCGATCAGTTATCTCTACTGTTGAGGCAGGAAAGGAAAGTAACGGCGGCGCCTGATCGCGGTAGTTGCCGCGAGGTAATTTGCCAAGCGTTGTCGCAATCCGTTGCCTGAGTTGCACCGGATCCAGATCGCCGACAATCACCAGCAGCAATCGCGACGTTTCCATTGTCTGCCGGTGGTAACGGCGCAGATCATCCAGGGTCAAACTGGAAACGGATTCCACCGTCCCCTGAGGCCGGTTCAGGTAAGGATGGCCGGCATAGGCTACGCGTTCCTGCAATCGCTGTAAGTAAGTATCGGGATCGTCCGTATCGTCGCGCAATGACGATAATGCGCGGCCTTTCTCCAACTCAAAATCCTCTTTAGTGAATGCCGGGCGAAGAATGACGTCGGTAAAAATATCCCACGAGCGGTCGAAATTTACGCGCGTTGAAGTCAGCGCTAGTGCGGAATAATCGTAATTCTCCCTCGAGCCGATTACCGTGCCCATGCGCGCCAACTCGTTGCGCATGCGCTCGCGCGGGTATGACGCACTCGCGTCGGTTTCCACGTCGAGCATCAGCGCTTCTATGCCCGCGTTCTTGTCCGTGATGTTTCGCGAACCGCCCCGAATGAAGAGCCCGGCGGCAACCGTCAAGCTGCCTTCACGACGCTTGACTAAAACCTTGAGCCCATTAACGTCAAACTCGCTGACAAGCGCCGCCTGTTTCGCGACAACGTTTTGTGCCGCCTGTAGTGCGGTCGCATTCGCCGGCTCAGTTGGCTTCTGCGCCGCCGCCGACAGCATTAGTGCCGGCAGTGGCAACAGAAGCACAGAAACTAAAAGTACAAAACTTCGCAGCCGGTCGGCGCAAAGTTGTGTGCAGACTTGATTCTTAGTACGAAAGAGTTTTTTACTCATTGACCTATTAGTTCTGCCGGTTCAATTTTTGTCTTTCCCTGATCTCCGCTCGACAACATCGCCAACCCAATGTGTGGCTTACCCTGGATGTAAGTCGTCACATAACGGCTGATGTCCGCGCGCGATGTGGCCCGCAAGCGCCCTAAATAGCCGCGGAAATATTCCAAACCAGTCGACGACCACCAGAAACTGAGCGTGTGCGAATAGTCGCTTAGCTTTTCGCGTGAATACAGATCGTCCGCTTCCAAAAGAGCTTTCGCGCTTTCCAGTTGATCGTCGGTGAAGTAGTCCTTGTCGTTGAAGTGCGAGACTTCGTTGTAGATAGCCTTGATTGCCGCGTGGACTTTTTCGGGCGATGTCTGCGCAAAGATTTGAATTGGACCGACGTTGCGCTGGGTGTAGTAGCCGATGCTGACGGCATTGACTAAGCCGGTATCTACCAGCGCGCGTTGAAAGCGCGAGTTTGGCTGCGTAAGTATGAACGAAAAAACATCCGCGGCGTAGGTGGAAGGATTGTCTTTCCCAATCGATGGACCATGCCAGCCGATAGTAAGGATCACGTTCTGAACAGGCTGAGTGATAACAGCGCCCTCGCTTTTGGTCAACGGCGGATGCTCAACCAGCGGAAACTCCACGAAAGGATCTTTTTCGCGGCGCGGCCAGTCACCGTACAGCTCTTGTGCCATCTTAAAAATCTCTTCCGGGTTCACGTCGCCTGTAACAACCAACGCCGAATTGTTTGGCACGTAGTAGCGCTGCTGTATCAGGCGCATCATCGCCGTGGTCGCGGTGGAAACTGTCTGCCGGTTACCGAGCGGATTCTTGCGGCTGGTGTATTTCGAGAACAGCCGGTTGGTCATCTCCTGGTTGAGATAGTAAAAGGGATTCGATTCGTTGCGATCGATCTCGCCGATTACAACTTCCCGCTCGCGTTCAAACTCTCCCTGCTCGAATAATGGATAACGTACTGAGTCTCGCAAAAACTGCATTGCGGTGTGAAGATTCGGAGTAGTGGTAGTGAAGTAATAGTCAACTACTTCTTCGCGCGTCGTGCCGTTATAGGCGATTCCCAGTTGGCCGATCGTGCGCAGGTACTCCTCCGCATTGGCCACCGCGCGGTTCGCCTTGAAAAACATGTGCTCGTAAAGATGCGACAGGCCATTAAGTTCCGGGGGCTCGGTGTACGAACCGTTCTTCACCGCCAGCTCCAAGGTCACCAGCGGCACCGAATGGTCCTCGAGCACAATCACTTCCAGGCCGTTTGCCAGTATGTGATTTACAAGCTGGGCCTGCTGCGGCCGGGCGGGCGCCGTTGCGGCTTGCTGCGCAGCCGCGGTCGCCCGGTGTTGCGCGGTTTGCCCGGCAAACGCCGCCGGATTCAGCAGACAAGAAGAGAGCAGAAGGAGCAGCGGTAGACTACGTTTCACAGAAATCTCCCACGAAAAGGTTACGTCGCATTACGCTGAAAAGCGGGTTCTTCAAGATTCGTCGAGGCGGTTCGATGTAACATCCCCTGAATTAGATGTCAGCCAGGGGTCAACCCCACTGATTAACTTCGTAGGATTCATCCTGTTCAATTCGGGAAAGCACCCAATCAAACTCTCCCGAGGTTATCTTTCCGCCGCAGAATTCACAAATGCCGGCGGCGTTGACTTTCAGGGGCGCGCCGCAATTCGGACAATTCAGATCGGCGCGCGCAGCTGCCGGCTTCGCGTTACGATTTCGGATAAAAGTCCAATATTCGCTCCAGCGCCGTAGCTGAGTTTTCGACCCACTTACGACTCGCCCGCCGACATCGACGGTGTAATCGTAACCCTGTGCACCGATGCGAACGGTAATTGAGTTGTAGAACTTATCTTCCTTAATCTTCACCGGTTGCATCGCGGTGATAGTGGACTGGTCGAGCAGGTTGCGCAATTGCTGTCGCCGGTAGGCATCAATCCAGTATTGATGCATTTGGAAAAGGTTGTCAGTTTCATGCGGTCGCGCCCGGTCCCAATCAAGCGTGGACCATGCAGCTTGTAGCTGGTCGAAGATTAGCCGGGCACGCCCCTGAAATGCGCCCCACGAAAAATCCGGATTATTTTTCTCGAACGCGACACGAATGTTTTCAAAACCTGGCTGCACGACGCTGGGAAAGTCAGTGCCGACCTCCGGAACGTTTGATGTGAGCAATGGACCTTGCGCTTCACGATTCAGCAGCGCAACGTCGCGCACGAACCACTGAAATTCGCCGCTTTCGATTTTCGTCCCACAGAAAGCGCAAGCGCCGGCAGTATTCTTCTGCAAGGCGCCGCCACAGCGCGGACAGTGCAGCGCCGTTGCCTGGGCGGGCGGGGGCGATAACACGTCGCGCTTGCGCTCCAGCTCCCAACGCTCGCGAACGTAGTAGCTCATTTCCGTTTGGCCCTGATTGCTCTTTACTACCTCGGTATAGTTTGCTTCGAACAGCAAACTGATCCGCACCAGCGGCGTTTCCAGCCCGCTTACGTTTGCGACGTTAAGTGCGCCGACGATTATTCCCTTAACTTCCTGAAGTCCGGCTGGGTTCCGCTGCAGCAGCTTCGCGCGTGCGACGTCGCTGAGATAGGGCGAAAACTGATCGAGCGCGGCAGCGCCATGACCCCGAGCGTCATGCGCCTTTGCGTAAAGCGCATAAGCGAAGTCGATAAAAACGATTTCAGAGAAGTTAGGATCAAATTTTCGTAGCTGATCAAACTGACGCGGATTGTTTTCGGATCGGCTTTGCAGCGTGTTCAACCCTAACGGCGCTGTTGGTTCAACGCGCCGAACGCGCCTTACAAAGTAGTAGGCCACGCTACACGCGACGAGGATGTCCAGTGGAATGCCAACCGCCGGGTACTCAATCGTGAGGTAGATGAGCATGCGAAACAACTGGAAGATGAGCCAGATGATTGCTCCCCCACCACCGCCATCACCGCTGCCGCCATGCCCACCGCCGCCGCCGTACGAACCGCCGCCACCAACGCGGGCTAACGCTTCCGCCGCACCTGTTATGCTCAGGACGATCGCGCCGGTGATCAAAGAGGCGCGACCCAACAGTCGCATCACAACATTACTGGCGGTAATAGGTCGCATCACAATTCGAACCGCGGTGCGTCGGGAAGTTCGTTTGGATTTTCAGCGCTGGCCGGCAGATGTTGAGCTAACAGAACGCCAAGTTTTTCCAACCTCGCTGTTAATGTTTGGGGATGCGGTTGTTTTCCCACCTGATGTAACTCAAAAAGCACTTGATTCCATTCGAGAGCGGGCACGGCTTTAAGGATGCCGCGGTCCGCAATTAATTCGAGGCGCCGCTCGAGCAACGAAAGATAGACGAGTACGCCCATCTCAGCTTTGGTATTCGCGATTCCTGCTTCGTAAAACATCGCCGCTGCGGCTTCGCGAACTGATTTCTTGCGAACGCTCTTTCGTGTCAGCCAGCGACGAATCGCATTACTTCGCGAAGAAACAAGCGCTCCGAAAATGAAAAGCAGCGCGACGTCGATTGGCACCCAAAATTGATGGAAATTAAAAGGTGAGAAGAGCAGAAAGTTGAGACCGGCAAAAGCGAGCAACACGCCAGACAAATAATTCGCCGCCGCGTAAGAACGCGAACGAGCGCGAACAATCAGGACCAGCTCGGCATCAGTACCTTTCTCGATTTCTCGGATACAGTTTGTGAGGGCGGTGCGCGCTGCGTTGTCAAAGACGCTGCTCATGGTTTCTTATGGCTGGTCCGTGACGTTTGGAATCCAGAACGTTTGCCCGTCCACCTCGACGCTTTTCAGTCCATTTTTCGCCAAGTCTTTTTCCTTCAGACCGAGAAAAGTGAAGTGGGGCAGGTCGCTCAACACCGTTTGAAACCAACCACGCTCAGCCAGAATCTCCCGCACACGAGCGTTATCAAACTCATTAACGTCAAACGCAAGCATCGCGATGTGTTGCGAAGTTCCGGGCGCGGCGATCGAATAAAGAATCGATTTGGAAAGATCTTTACTAAAGTAGATCCCGCTGCGCTCGAGCTCCAACACCTCCGCAATCTGTTGATGCAGTGGCAGATTTTTCAAGCGCGCGACTTGTTCGTCACTGAGCCGTCTCTGCTGCAACCAGTAATCGAGCGCCGGCATAAAGCGCGTATTCCACAATTGATAGCTGTCTTCGTAACTGCGGCGAGCAGCTTCGGCGCCGTCGCGTGGCGTGATATTTAGACCTTCCTTGAGTGCCTGCTCGCGCGCTTTCAACAACTGCTTCATCGCTTCCGGCTGTAGCTCTACATCGGCGCCCTCGATGTTTTCAGTAACATAGTCGGCCTCTTCCTGAAACTTTGTTACTTCCGCTTCACTGGTAAAAATGCAAAGTGGTGGTGGCGTCACTTTTTTTGTTGCCAGAAACATGGCGCCGTAATCAGCGAGTATGCGCCGCGCTACTGGATCCGACGGCGGACAAATACGCTCAACGTTGGTCTTGCGCTTTTTGAGCGCCTTGCGCAGCACTTCATAAAACGAAGCGGGTGCTTCGTCGCGTGGCGGTTCAGACATTCTGGTCGTTGCTGGAGAACTGTTTGCCGGCATTCGGTAACGATTGTTTTGCGATAGGACGAGCGAAGTGTCAAGCAGAACACAGACCACTAGAGCCAAAGACATTCGGTAACGCGAAAGTCGGGGCAAATGCCATCTGCTCGTCCTGCATTCACCGAGCCATCGCGAGGAGTTCTGGTACAACAGCAGTTTCCACAAACTCGAAAATTTAATAGTAGGACAGACATTCTTGTCTGTCCCGTTCGCTGATTTTGTTGCGACTTGAACTTAGCTTCTTAAGTTCGGGACAGACAAGAATGTCTGTCTTACTTGGCAGCAGCGATGATAGAGGCGCGGCGGCGCACTGGTCAAACATCAGTAGTTTTTGGCGTGCGGGTGCTGTATGGCCCGTCCTCATTATTAGCGCGACCGCTTTAGCGCGGTGAATTCCATCGTCGGCATAACAGAAGACCGTTTAAACGGTTTCCATTTTGCGAAACCCCAAACATCACCGCTAAAGCCCACGGTGCTAATGAAAGCTGCCAATCCTCATCCGCTGTATACTTTTCAGGAATGAAGATAAACGAACTAATCGATGAGGTTGTCGGAGTCTATCAAAAGCACGGTTGGGAATTGCGCCGTTTGCTGTTGCGCCCCCAGTCGCGGGCCATGCTTGAGAGTGAGGTCCCGTCGCTAAGTGGATTTGAGCCGGAGGAAGCGGCAATTGACGCCGTCTGGTTTTCCAGAGTCTCGCACCAACAACGCGAAGCATGGGAACTTAGGCTGTTAGCCGAAAATCCCTATGCGCTATTTGAAACTTTTGAAGTGGATGAATCGGAAGAAGATCGGGAAGAGGTGCGACGTGAAATGGAAGCGCGCATGCGAGAGTACCTCCAAAAAGAGTGATACTTGAAGAGGTCAAGAAAAAGATTTTCCATTTCACATTTTTCATTTCTCATTTTTTCATTGAAGAGAAAAACCTTGTTGCACTCGACGTGTTCAGGGGCGTCTGTTCAATTTCAAAAGTTAACGGAAAAAATGAATTGAGAATGGGAAGTGACTGGAGAATAACAGGAATGGGAAATGAAAAATGGGAAATGGAAAATCTATTCCGTCTTTTCGCAGTACTGAGTACTCAGTACTTCTCACTGTTTGCCCATCTTGACCGGAATCTCAACACGCTCGGCGCCGCGCATGACCACGACGTTTACGGTGCTGTAAGGCAGGGCCCGCCGGACGCGCGAAAGAAACTCTTCTGAAGTGCGAATCGGGACGCCATCGAATTCGATCACAATGTCGCCTTCCTTAACGCCGGCGATGTCAGCCGGCCGGTTAGCGAGAATTTCACCAAGTCGCACACCAAACATCTTCGTGTTCGGAATGGGCACGCGCTCGGCTTCGCCGTCCTCATAACCAAACTGTCCGCGACCCTCGGGTCGATTGCGATATTCGCGCGTTAACCCGTCAAGCGCCTCTCTTGAGATGGCGGTTAGTTTGGTGTTTTTAGTTTCGCCATCACGCAGGTAAACCACGTCAAGCGTTTTTCCAATCGGCGTGCGCGCTAACAGGTCAGTCATCTCGTCGTCGGTATGAATCGCCTGTCCCTCGACAGTGGTTATGATGTCGCCGCCAACCAACCCGGCTAAATCGGCAGGCGAACCCGGTGGCTCAACATTATCGAAAGTAACACCGCCGTCGGTGGTGTCGAAAGAATTCACTCCTGCATACGCACGCGGCGCGCTTTGCGAAAACCCCACACGAACATTCTGGCGAATGGGCCGGATGATTGCGGTAAAGCCAGCCGCCGCTATGAAAAATATCAGCAGGCCAATGAACATCCAGCTCATTCCGCTCATGCGCGCACGTCGCTTCCGCGTCTGGCAGCTTGGCTTTGCCGCCATCGCACCATACTGATATTGCTGATATTGAGCTGAACCATTCCCCGGTAGGGTGCCCGGCGGAACGTTCTGAAAGCGAACTGTTTCGGTGTATTCAGCCGAGCCTTCGCCCAAGCGAAATCCGCAGTTGCGACAGAATCGCAACTCTCGGGGCATGGGTGCATTGCAGTTTCCACAATTTGTGACTGAGGCGTTCGTTTCGGGAGTCATAACGATTTCGCAGTTTCTGCTATCAGGCCGAAGAAACAGGCTTAGGATAGCAGAAATCTATACGCCAAATGGAGCTCGGCGGTTGCATGTGCCGGCAGCTTAAGGTTCACCGCCTCCGCTCCGGATTAGGAAAGCACGAACGAATTCGCAAGCCTCGCCCCAAACTTTGGAGCAAAACCGCGACAAATAGACATTCGCGTGTATCCAGTGCAATATCTCTTAACCTGAGTATCTCCTTTGGCTCAGGATTCGCATCAACTTCTCGCACCCCCTTTAGATATAAGGAGAAACAGTAAACGTGGAAGTAACCAAAGCATTGGCGGCGCTGCAACCGCTTTACGGCAAGGATAACGTGGAAATCGTTACTGTTGACGGCCAGCGGGTGCGCGGCACCGTGCGCAGCATGAAAACTACGCAAGCATTAACGACGCCGAGCGTGAAGATGGAATGCGC
>JBDUCB010000315.1:0-11637 GCA_040003695.1 bacterium | reverse complement strand
GTAAGCGCGTCTCTTCGTCAAATGCTTTCAGGCGTGTGTCGCGATCGGAGTTCAACGAGGCAATTTCATCAGCGCGTTCAGTGAGCGAACCTTCTGCCTTCTCGGATGCTTCCATCTGCTCGAGCACCTGAGTCTCAAGCGCGGAAATCTGTTTGCGCGCGGCGTCGGCTTCACGTATCGCGGCTGTATATTCGTCCTGTTTTTTTGACGACATCAAATTGCGTTCGGCGCGTTCGGCTCGCGCTCGCTGTTCCGCAATCTCTGTTTCAAGGTGGGAGCGCGTGTGGCGGGCTTCGTCGCGGCTTGTTTCCAGCGCCCGAATTTCAAAAGCGCGCTGATCGAATTCTGCTTCGATCTCAGCGCGCCTTAAGGGTATCGCTTCCAGTTCTTCTTGTAGTCTTCTTATACTTGTGTCCAGTTTTTGTAGAGCGACTAATTGCTGCAATTCCGCTTTCACTCTTTATGCTCTCCTTAAAAGAACAGGGCCGGTTTTTGTATGAATCAACTCAATCATTAACCGGATTATCAGGCATTGGCCGTCTTCGCGCAAGTCAGGCGGGGGCAAGCGGTAGTTTTCTAAAAAAGATCGCCAAAAGTGTGTTGCAGCAGCACCGTCACCGCGATAGCGGCGGTCTCAGCGCGCAGCGTTCGCCCGCCAAGGGTGACAATGGCCCAGCCAGCCGCGCGCGCCGCAGCGATTTCTTCGTCACTCCAACCACCTTCCGAACCGACCAGCGCGGTCATCGGCGTTGGATCCAGCGCAAGGCTTTCTTTAGTTTGCAGAAGCGACTGACCGTCGCGCTCAGAAAACATCAGGCAGCTAACGCCCGCGCCGTCGCCTGCTATTTCAATAAGCGACTGAAAACTGATCACGTTTGCAATTTCGGACACGACCGCACGTCCCGATTGCTTCGCAGCTTCCATTGCGATTCGTTGCCAGCGCGTTACACGTTTAGTCTTATCTGATTCATCCCGCAAACGAATGTCGGCGTGCTTTGTGATTACCGGAACTATGCGAGCGATACCCAGCTCGGTTGCTTTTTGCACGACCAGATCAAACTTCTCGCCTTTGAGCAGCGCGAGCGCAAGCGTCAGTTGTAGATGAGATTCAGGACGCGCCGGTTCAACTTCGCGGATTATCTGGAGGCGAGCAGTGTCGCGCCGGCTTTCGTCGATGCGCGCAAGAAATTCTTTTCCTTCGCCATTGAAAACATAAATCTCGTCGCCGGGCTTAAGCCGCAAGACTTCGCGCAAGTGGCGCGCTTCGTCAGCGACAAGGGTTACACCGCTCTCCTTATGGTCGAAAGCGGCTGGCGGCGCGAAGAATCTGCGACGAGTCATTGTCGTAGTAGGACAGGCATTCTTGCCTGTCCGCTTCCTCTCTGCATTCTCGCCATCTTGGCCAGAGTAAAGCAGATTTTCCATTTCTCATTTGCCATTGTAGTTATAAGACTCTCATTCAATGGTTTGGTTACAAATCCGAAAGCTGCTTCGCCAAAACGAAATGAAAAATGGTAAATGAGGAATGGAAAATCTTCTTTTCTCTTTCAACTTACCTTGAAATCTATTCTCGATGAAAAAGGACAGAAAAGAATTTCTGTCCTACACAATCACCGCGATCCATTCGCCGTCAGTCATGATTTCAATTGGATCGCCCACGCCGCATTCATGAAGACGCGCGCGCACGGCCTCCAATTGCACGTCTAGAACTCCGGAAAGGACAAGGCGACCACACGTCGCGCCGAGAAGCTGCGGCAGAATGGACCTGATCATGTCGGCAGTTAGATTTGCACAAACAAAATCTGCTGAGGCCGTTGAATCCTCGACGCTGCCAACGCGAAACTCAATGTTAGACGCGACACCATTCAAACGCGCGTTTTCCCGCGCAATTTCCACTGCCTGTGCATCTGTATCAACAGCTTCGACGCGCGCGTCGGGGAAAAGCTTAGCCGCTGCAATCGCAAGGATGCCGGTTCCGGTACCCACGTCGAGAAAGCTGGTGCCGGTAAAATATTTTTCGATTCCCGCTAAACACAAGCGCGTTGTTTCATGTGTGCCGGTGCCAAATGCCATGCCCGGCTCAATGCGAATCACAATCCGACTATGCTCGTCCGAAATCTCACCCCAGGGCGGCGCAATAATGAAACGTTCGCCTACCTCTACAGGCTGCCAACTCTTCTTCCATTCACCCAGCCAATCCTGATCGGCAACTTCACGAAAGTTCATTTCGCGAAGTGACGAAGTCGGCAACTCATAAATTCGTAAAGCTTCGGCCAGCGTGGCGCTCACTTGTTCGCGTTCCGGAAGCGCGCCGAAGTATGCCGAAACCGTTAGCACATCATCGTCAGTCAAATTGGTTTCCGTGCCCAATGCGCCCGCTTCCATCAGTCCATACTCAACCGCCTCGCGCGCACTGAGCGTCACGTCGACATCGATTACATACCATGTTCGCCGTGCCTCGATTGGACTAGCCATAAATCCAGAATTGGAAGCTGACGCCGCGGCTGCGTTTAGCCTTATGCGAGCAAGTGAGGCGCTGAAAAAGAGTTGATCAGAGTCTCTCTAGGAAATGCCCATCTCATTCAATAGTTGCACCTTGTCTCGCCAGTCTTTCTCAACTTTTACAAATAATTCCAGGTGAACGCGATGCCCGATGAGGTTTTCGATGTCCTGGCGGGCCTCGATGCCAATCTCTTTCAAGCGGGCAGCGCCTTTGCCGATGACGATCTTTTTTTGTGAAGTTCGTTCGACGAAAATCGCGCAATGAATGCGTGTAAAGTCTTCGCGCACCTCTTCCCATTTTTCCGTGACGACCGCAGTCACATAGGGAATCTCTTCCTGAGTGGTTTGCAGAATCTTCTCGCGCACGATCTCGGCCACCATGGTGCGCACTGTTTGGTCGGTCAATTCATCTTCGCCAAACAAAGGCTCACCTTCAGGCAGGTGTTTGATCATTTGATCGGGCAGCAGCTCGGAAACGTTTTCTCGCAAGGCTGAAAGCGGAATGATTTCGCGCCAGTCATACTCATTTCTGTACCAGTCGATCAGCGGCAACAGCGCGGACTTGTCTTTGAGTTTGTCGCTCTTGTTCAGCAGCAGCAACGCAGGCTTGTTTGATTTCTCGACTAACTCAAGCACGAAGCGATCGCCGGCGCCGGTGGATACTGACGCATCGCGAATCAAGCAAACAAGATCCACACCGAGCAGTGCATCCTGAACAGTAGCCATCATGCGCCGGTTCATTTCATAACCCGGCCGGTGCACACCGGGCGTGTCTACCAGAACAATCTGACCTGCCGGTTTGGTGATTACTCCCTGAATGCGGAAACGCGTCGTCTGTGGTTTGTCTGAAACTGCAGCGATCTTCTGGCCGATAAGCGCGTTCAACAGCGTCGACTTTCCGGCATTGGGCCTGCCGACCAGTGCGACGTAGCCACTGCGGAACTGCGGCGTTGGCGAATCTATTTGAGAGCTCGGTGTCATAGGAAAATCAGCCGCGGATTTGCGCGGACGAGCGCGGATACGGATAGGTTGGACTGACAGATCCGATCCGCGTTAATCCGCCGCTAATGAACCCTCCGGTGCTTATCGATTGGCCCAATTCTCTCCGCTGCCGTTGATGTCATCGAGCGCCTGTTGCAGCTCGTCGCGTTTTGCGTTCAAAGTGTTTTCATCTGCATCCGCAGGAACAAAGATGGGTGGCGCGATCATGACCCGCGCGCGACTGAACGGGTAGGGAACCTGAAACCCATCCCAGCTCTTCTTCGCTTCCCAGGAACGGTCAGCAGTAATCGTGAACGGCAGAATCGGTTGGCCAGTCTTTTTTGCCAGCAGCACCGCGCCCATCTTCGCAACGTAGCGAGGACCCTTTGGACCATCGATGGTGAAAGCCGTGGGACAGCCGGCGCGCATTAGCCGAGTCATTTCAATGACTGCGCCAACCGCGCCGCGCGTGCTTGAGCCTCGGGACGCGCCGTAACCGAATCGCTGAATGAAGCGCGCGATGTATTCGCCGTCAAAACTCTGCGACGTCATAACGACGATACGGCGTTTGCGCCAGAAGTACGTCGCCAGGAAAACTCTATTGTGCCAGAACGTATAAATTGGAATACGCCCATTGCTGGTTGCGGTTTCCCAGTTTTCCCAACCGCTGATTTGCCAGCGAATGGTGCTTCCGATCACTTTTATTAAAAAGAAGAATGCAAGATCGGCAGCACGAATGAGGAACCTCTCTTTCGCAGGATAAGAAGAGAGATCAGAAAACTCGTAAGCGCGCGCAATTGTCTCTTCGGCAGGACGGGCACCTTTGAACTGTTCGGCAGAAACTTGCATGACGTGCACTAAGGAGGCTTGAGTTTAGCAGAAACGGTCGTGACTGATGACTACCGCGAGCTTACGAGCATAACGACTCGCGCCGCCCCTGCGCTGCCACTCACTATCGGTACAAATCCGCTTCGCCTGGCGGTCTTGTCTTCCAGCGCTTATGAATCCACAGCCACTGATCCGGATAGAGACGGATCATGCGCTCCATGGCCGCGGCGAAATTTGCCGTGTTCACTTCAATGTCTTTCACGTGATCGCCGGTGCGCACCAGTTCAACCGGCGCATCGCCATGAAAAAAGTAGCGCTTCCTTTTTCTGTCCCAGATTGCACAGGTTGGAATTACAACTGCATCTGTCTTGAGGGCGAGTGTGGCAATGCCGGCGGTGGTGCAGGCAAGCTTTCCGAAGAAGGGAACAAATACTCCCTCATTTGGCTGTGTGTTCAAGTCCGAGAGAATGCCGAGCGTGCCGCCTTCGCGCAGGACGCGCAGCGACTGGCGCGCGGCGCTCTTCTTATCAATAGCACGGTTGCCAAATCTGGTTCTGATCCGTTCCACCATTTCTTCTATCGCCGCGTTGTCCAGCGGACGCACCAAAAAACTGAGCGGATACTCGAGCGCTGACCAGCCAAAACTATGCAGCTCCCAGACGCCCAGGTGCCCGGTTAAAAAGATCACGCCGCGTTTGTTTCTCTCGGCTTCGCGCAGGTGGGCCAGTCCGACTTCGTCATATTCAATAAGCTTCCGCAGGTTTTCCGGACTTGCCTTTGGTAGCTGGCTAAACTCACCCAGCAACCGGCCCAAACTTTCAAAGCTCCCACGCAACAGGCGCTTGCGCTCGTGTTGGCCCATGTCAGGAAAGGCAATCTCCAGATTGCGCTTGCCGGTCTTCTGAAGATTTCCCGGCAACAAAGAAGCGAGGCGCCCAATTGTTATCCCAAGTGCGACGGCAACCGGCCGCGGCAAAACGCCCAGGCCCGAGACCACGGTTCGTGTGGCTGCGTATTCCAACGAACTTTTGAGTTTGCTGCTTTTAGCCATCTGGCAGGAGGCGTAGTGTAGCGCAGGCCCGTAACCCTTACCACTTTGCCCTACCTCTTTGCTCGGGCCGGTGATATATTTCGAACGCGACGGCCCTTGATGTCGTAATGTGCAATAGAGGCGACCGAAACCGAAACTCTTTGAGCGCCTTCACTTTCCCTTAACTCTAAGAGACCGAAACGGAGCGGGATGAAGAAACGTAGGATTCTCATCATCGATAATAACGATGAACTGCGTGCCATTCTTGCTCGCGTGCTCGGCGAATTAGGCAATGAAGTAATTGCCACAGGCGATCGTGAAGAGGCCCTCCGGCGCCGCGATCTTGATCATTTCGATCTGATCATTAGCGACTTAACTGAAGACTCGGGCGCAAACGGCCAACCCATTAGCGAACTCCATCGTAAACATCTATTAACTTCAGTTGACGCGAGCGCGAACGAGACCACCATCGTTAAAGCTTTCAAGATGGGCGCTGTCAATTGCCTGCGACACCCATACGCGGAAGGCGAGTTGCGTGAAATTGTCGAACAAACCCTTTCGTACAAACTTCGCTATGTTGACGACCCGAGTTTACTTTCTCACACACACGAAAAGATTGAGTTTGAACTTCCAAGCGATCTCGCGTTGATGAACGGTGTGCTGCAATACTTACTGGCACGCGTTTCGAAACTGGGATTGATTGCGGCCGAGGGCTCGAACCTTTACGTTGCGCTCGACGAAGCTTTCGTTAATGCAGTCAAGCATGGCAACAAAAACGATCCTACCAAGCTGGTGCGCGTCGGCGCTGAGCTATCGCCGAAAGAGGCCTGTTTCACTATCGAGGATGAAGGCGAAGGCTTTGACGTGCAAACCATTCCCGATCCGCGCGACGCGGCCAATCTCTTCAAGTCATCAGGCCGTGGCGTGCTGCTTATCTACAACATCATGGACGAAGTTGAGTACAATGCGCAGGGTAATCGCGTAAAGATGGTAAAGAGGCCGAATCGTTCGGCAGAAACTCAACTCGTTGAACCCGACACCCCTAACGACAAACACGCCTCAAACGTCTGATAGTTTCCCGGGACGTGGTCACTTCGCGCCGGCGGATGCTCGCGATTCCGCACAAACCCCATTCGTAAAAGCCTGGGCGTGGTGGGCCATCCCGGCACTGCTGGGGCTGATACTTGTCCTCTGGTTCGTCGACCCTTTCATCGGCGATTGGGATGGACTCGACTACACCATGCTGTCGCTGGCCGGTTATCCCTCATCAATGGCACTGGGCCGCAACCTGTTTATCTTTGAGAACCATGCGCTCTACCAGTTGGCCCATCACATTTTTAACGTCCAACCAGAAAATGCTTACCTAATTTTTAAGTACGCGGTCGTGCTGCAAGCACCGCTGGCTTTAATAGCCTGTTGGGTTTTGGCTCGTGACGTCACGCGCTCGCTTTACGCGGCCACACTCGCAGCCCTGTTCATTCTTTTCTCGCCGGTGTTTGTGCTCTATGGCGGTCAGGTGATGACCGACGTGCCGTCCGTTCTGCTGTTGGCAGTCGCGCTCATTCTTCATTATCGCGGACTACAACAACGTCGCGTCTGGTTAGTACTGGCCGGCGCGGCGTTACTCGGTTTGGGTATGAACCTGCGCGAAACGATCGGATTTTACGCCCCGTGGTTAATCATCGCTCCCTTTGTATGTGGTTGGAAACTGCGCCGCCGCGAAATTCTGATTGTCGCCGGCTCATGTCTGTTGTTTGGATTTTTTGCGCTTGGCTGGTTTGGATTTTGGTTTATTACCGATGCGCATTATCGTTGGATTTGGCACGGTTGGCGCGATTCGATGCAACAGGAGACGGCACGTCATCCAGTGACGCTGCACAACCTGCGACCCTACCTGGCATATTTTTTTGTTAGCTGTCCGCTGGTTTTTCTTTCCCTGTTGCCGGCAATGCTGAGTGAATGGCGCGCGCGCAAACTGTCGCCACTGTTCTTGCTGGCAGCGATTGGTTTGTTTGCAGATCTACTGCTTTTCTTTAACTACAGCACGGCCGTTAACTGGCGCTATTTCCTGACTGGTATGCCGGCAATCGCGCCGTTGTCCGCCAGCTTCTTAATCCGCACTTTGGCGCGACGTATGGGCAGCGTTCGAGTTGCGTTCGTTTCATGTGTTGCCGCGGTGTTAGCGCTGGCTGTTACGTTCACACTCTTACTGCGGCCGGTGAGCCATCAATTCATCGAGCGTCGGGCGATGAGCCGCGATTATCGCTATCAGTTGGAAAAACTTCCGCGCGACGCTGTCATGATTTCGGGCGCGCAGACAATCGCCGTTACTTACTGGAAAGCAATCGGCCTCGGCAAATGGGAAACGATTGGCACTGGCGGCGGCTGGCCCGGAAAAGCGTTCGTGCCACTGATTGAAAACTATCTCAGACAAGGCCGCCGCGTTTTCGTGGATACTGACCCGCGCTGGTGGTTGCCCTGTGGTTGGCAACGTGACGAGATTCCGGCAATCGTCGATTTGCAACAGCGCTTCGGCTTTCGCCGCGTGACGCAAACAATTTATGAGATAAGACCGCGAGGTGAGAGCGGTGCAATGGATTCGCCTAACCTGGAAAATTTGTTGCCGGCGAACCGGCCAGAAGACACGAAGAAATGCCCGCCAATAAGCGGCTGACAGAGTTGCTCTGTGTCAATTGTGTAGCGCAAACTTTGGTTTGCGATGCTGCATCACGCCGATTACCTTACGCAAACTGAAGTTTGCGCTACATTTGCGCTACAAATGACAAGGTGCTGCCTCTCCTGATCGAGTAACGATGATGTCTTATGAACTTTTCCTGGCGCTGCGTTATCTGCGTTCGCGACGAAAGCATCGGCTGGCGCGTGCCACAACGCTGATTGCCGTGGTCGGAATCGCAGCAGGCGTCGCGTCGCTGATTGTGGCATTGGCGATAGCCGACGGTTTTCGCGACGAGATGCGCGACAAGATACTGCGCGGCACCGCACACATTACGATCATGCGCGGCGATGGCCAGCCGCTGGCAAATTATCGGGAACTAGCAACAGAACTTGAGCAATTTCCGAGTGTTTCAAGCGCGGCGGGAACCACGTATGACGGCGCAGTGATTATCGGACCCAAGGGTTCCGCCTACGGTATCTTGCGTGGCCTTGATCAGTCGTCGTCGCAAGTGACAAGTGGCATTTCTGCAACGATGATTCGCGGCTCTCTTGAATCACTCTTCAAGCAAGGCAGCGACGAGCAAAAGCTACCGCCTGTTGTCCTGGGAGCAGAACTGGCAACGCGACTTGGCCTCGACGTCGGTGATACCGCGGACGTGATTGTCGCGCAGTCCGCGTTCTCAGCAACCTCTAATCGGCGTCGAGTGTTTGTCGCAGGGATTTTTCGCTCGGGATTGTTCGAGTACGACTCAACCTGGATTTACTTGTCGCTGCAGACCATTGCTGCCTTCACCGGCGATGCTCACGCAGCTTCCCTGATCAGCGTCCAGGTCGCAGACATTTACGAAGTCAAACAAACGGCGGCGCAGATTAGACAAAAACTCGGTGGTGCTTACCAGGTAGTCGATTGGCAGGAAGCGAATCGCCCGTTGTTTACTGCGCTCACGTTGGAGCGGCGCATCGGCATAATGATCATCGCGCTCATCGTTTTGATAGCAGCGCTAAACATCACGACTACACTTATCCTGCTGGTCATGGAACGACGCCGCGACATCGCGATCCTGAATGCGATGGGAGCCACGCCGAATGGCATCATGACAATCTTCGTAATTGAAGGCGCAATCCTCGGCCTGCTGGGAGCGCTAGCGGGGGTGTTGCTGGGCGCCATTGTGACGGTTGTCGCCAATCGCTATCACTTCATCAGTTTGCCGGCCGATGTGTATTCGATTAGCAGCGTGCCTTTACATCTCAAGTATTACAACATCGTCTCTGCAGCACTCATCGCGTTTGCACTGAGTGTACTGGCGACGATTTATCCGGCGCGCGCAGCGTCGAGGATTCATGCCGCTGAATTGCTGCGCAACTCTCAATAAGTGCAACGTCCAATGTCCAAAGTCCAACGTCCAAAGTCGAAAGGCAGTCGTTTATCCGCGCAGAAGTTGTCTGAAGCGAATGCGCCTCGTGAGCCAGCGGACGTTGGACGTTGGACATTGGACGTTGGACAAGAAGCAGCGGACATTGGACCTTGGACATTAGGCGTGGGACTAACTGTCACGGATCTACGCAAGACGTTTTCGTCGCCGGGTGGTGAACGCATTGAAGTGTTGCGTGGAATTTCCGTTTCAGTGGCGGCCGGTGAGACAGTTGCCGTCGTCGGAGCGTCGGGCGCCGGCAAATCAACTTTGCTGCATTTGCTCGGTGGCGTCGAAGTAGCTGATCACGGCAGCATCAAGCTCGATAAATTTGCCGTCAATAGCGCGGGCCGGGCGGACTTAGCGCGCTTCCGTAACCGCGAGGTTGGTTTTGTTTTTCAGTTTCATCATCTGCTGTCGGATCTTACCGCTGTGGAGAATGTCTGTTTGCCGCTAATGCTGGCGCGCCATGATCGTGGCAAAGCCATGCGCACTGCCCTTGAAGCGCTCGACCGTTTGGGACTAGCGACGCGAGCTTCTCATCGCGTGACCGATCTTTCAGGAGGTGAGCAACAGCGCGTTGCCGTTTGTCGAGCCTTGATTACACAACCAGTGTTGGTCCTGGCTGACGAGCCTACTGGAAACCTGGATTCAATTAGCGGCGACCAATTAGCCAGTGACCTTATTTCGTATGCCGCTTCTCGTCCGGCCATCGTTATTATTGCGACCCATAACGAAAATCTGGCGCGACGCTGTAATCGAATGTTGGCGCTGGAGGAGGGAAAGATTTCCGAAAGCTGACTTTCATCTGAAAAGATCGGTCCTTTGCGAGTTTATTAAGGAAAAGCAAACAAAGCTTTTGGCACTCTCAGTGTTGGGTTATAATGCCGCCAGTTGCCGGGCGAGTTCGTCCTTCGCCCGGCATGGTAATCAATAGGGCTTTTGCAGTAATAACAACCGAATGTTCGAACGCTACACCGAAAAGGCACGCCGCGTTATATTTTTCGCTCGCTATGAAGCGTCGCAGTTTGGTGCGCCCGCTATTGAACCCGAACACCTGCTGCTGGGTTTGATGCGTGAAGATAAAACCCTCACCGGCCGATTTTTTCCGCGCGCTCAGGTATCCATAGAGTCAATTCGCAAAGAAATTGAAGGACGCACGCTTTTAAGAGAAAAAATCTCAACTTCGGTCGAGCTGCCGCTTGCTCCCGAAACAAAACGCGTGTTGGCTTATGCTCACGAGGAAAGCGATCGATTGCAACACCGTCACATCGGCACCGAACATCTGCTGCTCGGCTTACTGCGCGAGGATCGTTCGATGGCCGCGGAAATTCTTTACGAGCGCGGTCTCCGCCTTAATGCAGTGCGTGATGAGATTGCGCGCCAGTCAGGCGCGGACGCGCGCAGCTCGCAAAAGAAAGATACACCGCATCTCGTCGAGTTCTCACGCGATCTTACGGAGGACGCGTCAAACGACAAGCTTGATCCGCTGATTGGGCGCGAAGCCGAAATCGAGCGCGTGGTGCAGATACTTTGCCGTCGCACCAAAAACAATCCGGTCTTAATCGGCGAGCCTGGCGTTGGTAAAACCGCTATCGTCGAAGGATTGGCGCAACGAATCGTGCGCGGCGAGGTGCCGTCGTTCCTCGAGAACAAGCGAATCCTGTCTCTTGATCTTTCATTGATAGTTGCCGGCACCAAGTATCGCGGCCAGTTTGAGGAGCGCTTGAAACAGATCATGCGCGAGCTGGTTGAGAATCCGCAGTACATAGTCTTCATCGATGAGTTACACACGCTCGTTGGCGCCGGCTCAGCAGAAGGTTCGCTCGATGCCGCAAACATCTTGAAGCCCGCACTGTCGCGTGGAGAAATTCAATGTATCGGTGCTACCACGCCGGCGGAGTTTCGCAAATCTATTGAAAAGGACCGCTCGCTCGAACGTCGCTTCCAGGCTGTCAAAGTTCCACCGCCATCGGAAGCCGAAGCCGTTGAAATTCTTGAAGGCGTGCGCGAACGCTACGAAAGTTTTCACCAGGTTCATTACACGGACGACGCGTTGGAAGCCGCTGTTTACCAGTCGCATCGTTACATTCCCGATCGTTTTCTACCGGACAAAGCAATCGACGTAATCGATGAAGCCGGCGCACGCGTCAAACTTAGGGTGCGGCGTGAACAGGGAAGTTTGGCCGACTGGAATGAGATTAGCGA
>JBDUCB010000169.1:0-3452 GCA_040003695.1 bacterium | reverse complement strand
TACTGAGTGCTGAGTCCTGAGTGCTGAAGAATACAAATGCTGCGTGGTTAGTTTCCTCCATACCTGTTCTTACGGTAACGACGGCTACCAAGCGCTCAGTACTCAGTACTCAGTAATCAGCACTCAGTACTCAGGACTCAGTACTCAGCACGTCATTCACGCGCCATAAATCCGCAGGCGAAACTCGTCGTTGCTGGCGATGATCTCCGCGCGTCGATTCGAGAAGAGCCGGCTTTCGCGCAGCAGCATTGGCAAACCGCCTTGCGTCATTCGCAGTCCATACGCGCGACTGCAAAAGACGGCCGCAATTTGTGGGTTGAGCCGTTCGGGAATTCCGTAGCGAATCGCCTTTTGCGCCAGCGGCGAGAAGCCGGTTGTGCGGCGCGGATTTATCAACTCCAGTGAATGGTCGAAAATGTGCAATCGCGTACTCTGCTCGCGTAGTGCCAGATCGCGATGGACCAGCAGGTTGGAAACCGCTTCTATCACGACATTGCGGTGATAATTTGCGCGCGCTGCGATTGGACTTTCGTAAACCGGCGCGGGCGAAAAAGTCTTTGGTCTCGTTTCCCAAAGATCGCAATAGCGCGTTATGAAGCGCATCGTGCTTTCATAAGCAGTCAGGAGATTGCCGGCAATCGTAATGCGCTCGATTACGGGAGACAACGTTGAGTCACCACCGAATCGGGTTGCATTAATCAAAGATCGCGGCAGCAGATCGGCGACGCGCCGGTCGTGGCCAAATAAGAGAAGCCCGGCAACCGTTGGCGCCAGTTCACCAGCGCGTTGAGTAGCCATCAGCAGATCGCGTTCGAGCACTTCGCCGGTTGGATAGCCGCTGGCGCGCGCGTTCTCGAAAGCATCGCCTTCGAACTCGCGAAGAAAACTCCAAAGTTGGGCTTCATCGATATCCTGAATTGTCGCTCCGAGCGCCGGCAGATTTTCAAAGGTCAATGGCCGCGTCTCGTCAAACAGCGAGGCCAGTTCTTCAGGAGTAGCCTCGCGTTTTTCTGCGCCGATGCGCAAATAAAAGCGGCCGTCGCGAGTGCGATAAGGCCGTCGTTTGCCTTCGATGTCGAGCGCGACGATGCGCCGGCCGTTATCGAAGGCGATGCGATCGACAAAAGGAAAAAGCGGCGGTTCAATATCTTCGCGGCAAATTCTCACCAGCTCTTCCTGGACGCTTTCCGGATTGTCAACGCCTTCGATGCGCAGTTGATCATTGACGCCAAACACAATAACGCCGCCGCCGGTGTTGGCCAGCGCCACAATTTCCTGCGCAATTTTTTCTGTATTTGAGAGCTTTACTTTCAGCTCGAGAAAAGTGTCTTCGCCGCCTCGGATCAAGCGCAACAGTTCTGTGCGTGAAGTCGCCGGCGCAGGAGTCGAGAGAAAGTACTCCTGGAAGGAGCGCTCGGTGGTTGGTTCGTGACGTTGGTTACTGCGAAATTTTCTGCGAGCCATTTGTGTATTGACGGGGCTTCGCTCTGAGATCTTAAATTTCAAATCTGAGATTCGAAATTTTCAAGGTCGCCCGCCCGGATGTTCGCGTCCTCGCAACACATCACTGGATTAAGTGAGAGACCGGCAGTTGAGCTTATCGAACTATTTCATTCTCCCGGCTCGTTCACGGCCTCGTGTATTTCCAGTTCCTTTCTCTGCAATGCCTCACCCTGAAACGGAAGCAACAGTAGATAGAAACCAACTGAAACAACGGCCAGAACGGCGAGTGTAGCATACTCAACCAGGACGCTCTGTGCCACGTAACCAGCGGCTGTAGCCGCCAGCGGAACCAATGCCAACAGCACGATCATTGGTATCAACAACAAGCCAACAACTCCGGAAACATTTAGTCGTTTGCCATACTTAACTCGTTTGGGAAAATGCAGCGAAAACCAGTTTCCCATTAACGACATCAATGAAGCGAAGGCGATAAAGCTAAGCGATGCAAACAGCAGCGCCCCGGCAGACAGGTCGCGAAAAACGAGTTCGTTAATTGCCAGCAGCCCAGCACTGAATACGAACACCAGCAGCGATATCGAAAGGTTTTTTCCCAGCAGCACTTGTTTGCGATCGACAGGCGAAAGTATAAGAGTGCGCATGCCTGCCTGGTCGAACGCGAATTGATTGCAGAAGAGCCCGGCAAGGATCAGGAACACATAAAGAATACCGGTCGTCGCCATCAAACCTCCGCCGTAGTTGAAGACGTCTCCCGAAAACCCGGGGCTGTCTGACCCAATGCCCGCAGTATTGAACCGGCGTCTATTCATGAAACGAATGACAATCAAGATCAATGGCATCAAGGTCATCATGCGAAGCTGCGCGTTGCGCATCGAGTAGCGCAACTCCTTCTCGATGATTGCGGAGAGTTGCGGTGAAATGAATGGAAGGTTCCAGCCGGTGTACGACAGCACGGAAAGTGCAGGCGGTTGTTTTCGTTTTGCCGCTGCAGCACCCACAACCGCACGGCGCGCCAGCCAATAGGTAATGACAACTAAGAGAAGCGTGTAAGCCGCGAGCAGAAACAACGCCAGCACGAATTCAATCGTATGCCCCGGACGCAGGGCGCGAGTTAGCGCGAAGGCAACGGCGCCGGGCGGCGTCCAACGAAGCGCTGTCACGGAATCGGCGTGGCGAAAAACGACCGGCGCAATCTGACCAAATAAGGCACCTCCCAAGCCGGCAACTGCGCCGACGAGCGCCAGCAAAGTTTCGCCGCGCGTGCGTTTACGCCGGATCAACGAACCGATCGAAGTGGAAACCCATTTCGACAGCGCTACGCCGAATGCAGCAGCAACCAACGCAATCAGAAGCGCCGCAGTGGTCTTTCCCGTTGCGATTCCAGCGCCAATTCCAATAGCGATTACTGCGGGAATTGCGAAAAGCGATTGTAAAGTGGCGACTTCGCTCAAAAAATCGAGCGCGAAAAGTTTTCTCAAACTAATCGGATAGAGCAGCAGATTGCCGGGATCAAACTGGCGACCACCGCCGATGCTCAACGGCAACGTGGCCCATAACAGGTAACATAAAGAGAAGATGGAAAAGAAAATGAACTCGGCGGAAGGAACTGCTCCACCGGCGCCCCGGCTTGGCTGCGTGAAAACTTGAGGGTCAAGACCGGCGCCGGGAGCGATCAAAGCATATGCGGCAACACCAAGACCCAAAGCAATCAGCAGCGATAAAGCCAACGCGGCAAGCATTGTTAGCGCAGAGGCCAGACGATTCACGACTGCCTTGGACTTGCGCATCGAGTTGCGAAATAGGACCCACTTGAGCCATATGAGTGTTGAGAGTTGGCGCATAACGAGTAAACCGTGAACGGTGAACCGTGAACAGTTTTAGCTGCAGTTGAGTATAGAATATATGGTGAACCGGGCCGAATCGTTCTATTGTTTTACGGTTTACGGTTCACTGTTTACTGTTCACTGTTTACTTTGCCCCAATGTCCAATG
>JBDUCB010000175.1:0-11678 GCA_040003695.1 bacterium | reverse complement strand
CTTAACCCCTTCGGCGCGGTGTCGCGCGCTAACCTGGGCCATCAATTCCTGGAACCGTGTCGTGTTTCTCAGCGCAGACCAGTTTGGATCGTGTTCAAAGCAAGGTTGGTTTTCATTTCCCAGAGCAATAGCGCGCGCCAACCATTCGAATGCCTCATCCTGCATTCCTTCGAGCGCATAGACAGAAGCGAGTGAATAAGCAATGTCGGCATCGACTTCAGCATTGCGAATGACATCAGCCGTCAATTGCGCGCGCGCTTCGTCATGTTTACCCTGCGCGCTGAGAAACATCGCCATGAAGGGACGAATGCCGTGCATGTTGGGGTGCGTCTCAATGTTTTGCTGCATCAACTCGGCGGCGGCATCGGTTTTGCCGTGGTAATACAAAGAAAGCGCGCGAAAAGTTTTCACCAGCGGATTGTCGGGATCGCCGGCATGGTCCAACTGCCGCGCGGTCTCTTCAAAATTTCCCATGTACATATAAACCAAAGCGCGATTGTAGCTGGCAACCACGTGCGCGGCCGGGTCAAGACGCATCAGCCGTTCATAACTGCGCAACGCGCGGCCATACTCGCCGTCGAGCCGGTGCAACGTCGCTTTCACAAAATGGACCACCGGCTCGTCAGGTGCTTCGCGGCGCGCGCGCGCAACCTCTTCGCGCGCTTTCTGTTTTTGACCACGCCACAAATAAACAAAAACCATCAACATGCGCGCTTCGACCATCTGCGGATCGATTGACAGCGCTTTCTGAAATGCGACTTCGGCCCGCTCATAATCTTCTGCGCCGCCGAATCCCTTGAAAACTCGATTGACATAGGCAGCGCCCAGACCGTCATGGGCCAGCGCAAAGTTTGGATCCAACTCAATCGCGCGCTGAAAATATTCGATAGCGCCGGCGCAATCTTCGGGCGCAACGGTGCGAAAAATAAAACGCGCAAACAGATCGCGGCCACGCAAATATTGTTCGTAGGCAGCCGCATTTTGGGTTGAGGGTTTTGCGATTCCGTCCTGCTCGGCAGGGCTAAGCTCAAGCCGCAAGCCTTCAACGATTTGCTGCGCGATTGTGTCCTGCAATGCAATTATGTCGGCGTCCGAAGTGTCGATGCGATCGCTCCAGAGTATGTCGCCGGAGGCAACGTCGAGTAGTTGTGCCGTCACGCGAAAGCGTCCGCCGGCATGCATAAATCCAGCCGTCAACACTGCACTCACATTTAGCTCGTTTCCAATATCGCGCGGATCCATTTGCCCGCCCTGATATTTCGCAATCACTGAAGAAGGTCGAACCACGAGTGAACGAACGCGCGCAAGTTCGGTAATGACCGCATCGGCAAGCGAAAATTCGTAAAAACTCGCGGCGGGATCGTTACTGAGGTTGCGGAAGGGGAGTATTGCTAGGCTCTTTTTCTCTGGATCGGCAATCGTCGTGAACGGAGTTTCGTGGATGGTTGGCCTGGTTGGCGTCGCACCCGGCGCGGAAGTTGAATCAACTTTCCGCCCTTTCAGCCAACGCATCGCGCGCGAGACGGGACTTGCGCCGGGCAGATGGCGCGCCGGTTCCGGTGTGACGCTGACGAATGGCTGACCGGTGGTCTCGCTGGTTGAAACTTCCTGTAACACGCCGCGCAGATCGTCACGCAGTTCATCAATCTTCTGATAACGATCGCGTGGCTCCTTAGCCAAACAGCGATCCAAAATTAGCTGCAAGCGCGCCGGTAACGGTTCCTTGCGCAACTCCGAAACGGGACGCGCCGCATCGTGCAGCACCGCATGACGCACGTCAATCGTAGTCTTGCCACGAAACGGCCAGGTGCCGGTCAGCATCTCGTAAAGCAAAACGCCGGTCGAAAAAATGTCCGCGCGCTTATCGACCCGATCGCCGCGGGCTTGTTCCGGCGCCGCGTAGGTTGCAGTGCCGTAGGGCACGCCGACTTCGGTCAAGTCAGTGCGATGCAGCGCAGTCTTTGAAGTCTCTTCGGTGTCGTCCAGTAATTTTGCGAGACCGAAATCCAAAATCTTCACCTGGCCCGATGGCGTAACCATCACGTTTCCACTCTTGATGTCGCGATGGATGATGCCGCGTGAATGGGCCGCAGCGAGCGCGTCGGTAACCTGAATGCCAATCAACAGCGCGCTTTTCAGCTCGAGCGGATGACCGCCCACCAGTTGGCGCACGTTGCGACCCTCGACGTACTGCATGGCGATGAAGTGGACTCCTTCAACTTCATCAAGGTCGAATATGGTGCAGATGTTGGGATGATCGAGCGACGAGGCCAGTCGTGCTTCGCGTTCAAAGCGTTTCAGATTTGCTTCTCTTGCCGTTAGCTCTGGCGGCAGAACTTTAACGACGACCGTGCGGCCAAGTTTCCCATCGGTGGCCTTGTAAACTGTGCCCTGCCCGCCCACACCGAGCTTTTCCAGGATCTTATAGTTGCGTAGAAACTTTCCGACCATAATTTCACTCGTAACGCAAACTGTTAGTTTGCGATTTCGCAGTCGCACAAATGAACATCCGCAAACTAACAGTTTGCGCTACAACCGCCCGCTATAAACTGAACTTACTCAAAGGTCGCGAGCAGCTCTGCGGCCGTTGCCGTCGCTGTGCCAACTTTGCCCACCACAATTCCCGCCGCGTGATTCGCAAGGTTCGCAGCCTCTAAGACGGACGCTCCCGCGGCCAACGCGGCTGCCAAGGTGGCGATAACCGTATCGCCGGCCCCGGTCACGTCATAAACTTCGCGCGCGGCAGTCTCGACAAAAACCGGAGCCTGGTTGCGTTCCAGCAACATTATTCCGCGCTCGCCACGAGTAATTAGCACGGCATCGCAGTCGAGCCTTTCCTGAATCGCGCGCGCCGCTTGATGCAACCCGTCATCGGAATCCTCTTCCAGGTTGCTCATGCGCAAGGCTTCAAAATGATTAGGCGTGATCAAAGACGCGGGTCGGTAATAGGAAAAATTTCTAATCTTCGGATCGATCAACACCGGAGCTGTTTTGTAAGCGAAAGCCAGAATCTCCTTAAGAATGCGCGGCGTCACAACGCCCTTGTCGTAATCAGAAACGACAAAAGCGTCCGCCTGCTGAAGGGCTTTCTGCAAACTCTCGATTACGCGTTTCTCAACCTGACCATTTACGGGCCGGCGATGTTCGCGGTCGGCACGCACGACGAGTTGACTGTGCGCGATGATGCGTGTCTTCGTGGTTGAGGGCCGATTTTGATCGACGACCAGATATTCATTGTCTTGCAGTGGACTGACCTCATGCAGCGTTGCCCTGATGCGTTCGCCGGCGGAATCTTTCCCGACCACGCCAACCACGCAACCGCCTGCGCCCAACGCGACAATATTTGCCAGCACATTCCCAGCCCCGCCCAGGTGCACCGATTCCCGTCGAATATCGACGACCGGCACCGGTGCTTCTGGCGAGATGCGGGTCACGTCGCCCCAAACAAATTCATCCAGCATCACGTCGCCAAGCACAACTATCTTGCGATTGTGCATCGCTTCAATGATCTGGCCAGCACGTTGTTTGGTTAGTTGCGACATCGCTGAATTGACGAAGAAACCTGAGTGTGCGGCTCTGCCACCTTCCGTGCGGTAAGGCTCAGCCTTACCGTAAGTCACCTCTTGAATATGAGGCTCAGCCTCAGAACTTTGGGAGGCGTAGCCTCCAGACAATTCAAGCAATCACCGGAAAGGCCAAGCCTTTCCGCACGGAAGGCGGCCAAGCCGCTAACGGCTGCTCTCCCGTAACACGCGCGTTATTGCAGCCATAACTCTATCCACCGGCACGCGTTTGATGCATTCCGGCTGCTCAAACTTTTCGCAAAAGTAACCATGACACGGCTGGCAATCCATCTCTTCCAAAACAAACTCAGCCGGGGCGCGGGCCCACGGTTGCCAATGCGCAGTGTTTGAAGAACCAAAAATAACAACCGAAGGTGTCTCTACCGCCGCTGCCATGTGTGCGACGCCGCTGTCGTTGCCGACAAACACACGCGCGCGTGATAAAAGTGCCGTTACTTCCGGCAAACTCAAATTTGTCAGCGGTAAGATCTTTGCTGACGAATCTTGCGTCAGAGCCTCGACAATCGGTAATTCATTGGCGGCGCTAATTGCGACGATAGCCAAACCTTTTCCCCCGAGCTCATCGGCCACACGAGCGAAGTTACTTGCGGCCCATTGCTTGGTGTCAAAAGCCGCCGCCGGATGAATAACAACAAAGGGCGCGTCCTCTAGATCATGCGCGCTGAGTTGTTCCGCAATTTTGTTATCTGCAGCTTTGGTAACTGCCAGGTGGGTCGGTGGCCGGTCGCTAACCGGCACGCCGGTCCATCCGAGTAATGCCAATTGCTGCTCAACCGAATGCGTTTTGTCTCTTCCCCAAAGAACCGAAGATGATGGCGACTGGTGGTTGTGCAGCCACGAATATTGATAGGTCTCGTAACCAACTCGATGAGTTGCGCCTGTCGCCCGCGTTAGCAAGGTCGCGGTCGTGCCGCCGTGCAGATTGTAAACAACGTCGTAACGTTTGGCGCGCAAGCGACGCGCGACACGCGCTCGCGAAGCCACACTGCCGCGCTCCATCGTGATTACGTTGTCGACGTGCGGCGAGCCTTCAAGCAACGGCGCGACCCAATCTTCCAAAAGAATATCGAGCTCGGCATGCGGCAGAAATCTTTTCAGCGCCGACAGCGAAGGAGTCGCGAGAACCGTGTCGCCAATCGAACGCAGCCTGATTACCAACACGCGATTGATCTTTTGCCAATCCCAGCGCGCGGGCCCGAGCGGTTGCGGAGAGTCTTCGCCGCGCAGGCTGTGCATCGACAGGGTCCGCAACTGCGGGGAGGATTCAACTATTTCACGTAAACTATTCAAAGCGGCTATTGAGAAATGCGGGTCAACTTTGCTCGTGCTGTTTCTCTTCTATTGTTGCCTCGTCGATCAACATCACCGGAATGTCGTCGCGAATGGGGTAGACGCGCTTGCACTCGACACATTTCAAACCGCTGCCATCCGGTTTCAACTCAATTCTTGCTTTGCATGCGGGACAAGCAAGAATTTCCAATAAATCTTCGCTGATTGCCATGGTGGACCTTTCGCATTGCAGTTTCATTTTTGCTGGGAAGGACGCGCTAATGGAAGGCCAAAGCTTATCACAAAGATGTGGCTGGTTAGCAGCAGGAAGAACCCTCACGCTTGTTGCGAGCAAGCTGGTTTAGTTTGCGCCAAAGCCGACAATTTCCGTCGCGACACCGGGCGAAAGCTGCTCCAGTTTCTGCCAAACGTCATCGGGCTTGATCTCAACCAAACAAGCCGGCTTGAATTCTGCTGCGCCAGTGTATTTGCATTCCATGTCGTGGCACCCGACGCATTCAAAAGTTGAAGTAAGATGTAATTGGTTCCCGCCGGTTGCGCCCACCAGCAGCGGGTCCGTGGCGCCGTAGATTGTTATCGAGGGAATGTCGAGCGCCGCCGCGATGTGACTCAAGCCAGTGTCCAGGCCTACCGTCGCTGACGCACGACTAATGATGGCAGCCTTTTCGGAGATGGACAGTTGCGGCAGTACGATCGCCTTGTCGTTCCCTCCAGCGATGCGAATCGCGCGCTGGCGTTCGGCTTCGTCACCCCACGGCAACACCACCGCGTATCCGGCGCTTGTAACTTTGTTGAGCAGATCGCGCCAATAGAATTCGGGCCAAACCTTAGACGTCCAGCTGGTGCTGTGAATGAAAACCACAAACCGTTCCGGCAAAGGGAAGGCCAGCGGACCCAATCGCGATCGATCGATGCCATAATCCAATTGGTTCTCTTCATACTCGTAGTTCAAAGCAGCGGCTAACAACTGCCGCATGCGCTGCAAAGAGTGCCTGTCTTTCGGCACAAATAATTTTTTCTGATATGCGAACTGCGCCCCCCATTCGTGTACCGCACGACTGTCGTAGCCATATCGCGGTCCCCGGGCCAATCGTGTCGCGAGCGCGCTCTTTAGTTCGCATTGCACGTCGATTACGAAATCGTATTTCTGAGCGCGTACTTTTCTTAAGAACTGCTGCGGCTCGCCGCTCTTGAATGCTCGGCGCCAGTTCTTTCGCCAGCGGCGAAAAGCGCTCGGTATCACCGTCTCCACATTCCCGTGCCACCCAGGCACTTGCGCAAACGACTCGTCAACAATCCAGTCGAAACTGATTCCGGGAATCGCTCTGGCCGCATCGGTGAGCGCCGGCAGAGTTTGGACGAGGTCGCCCATCGAAGAAAGCCTGACGATTAATACTCGCATGCGCGGAAGGTTAAGCAGCGCCTTTCATGAAAACTTCGCGGAGGTTCTTTAGTTTGGCGGTTAGGCTGTGGCGCAGCAAGTGGCGGTGAAGCGCTGCATCGTCAGTGACATAGTTTAGTTGCAGAACTTTTCGCGTGCCTTTGAAAGGCTTGTGTCCGTGCCAGCAGTTATCCGTGACTTTGAACAACAGGCAAGAGCCAAACGTGGGTGGAATCTCAGCGACATAATCATCGAGGTTCTTGCCGTTTTTAAGAATGCGCAGCCAGCCACCTTCAGCCTCCCAGACGGGATTGAGATAAAGCAGCATCGTCAAAAACTTTGATTTGGTATCTGTGTGAATGCGGCCGTCGCGCGCACTCGCCTGGCCACGAACCGTGATCATCGTGGAGCGATCGTCGAGGTTAACCTCAAACTTCTCCGCGATAGCTGCCTTCAATTCTGGGCTGTTCAATTCGTCGACCAGGCGCTGAAAAGTTGCGCCGCCGCTGACTTCCGTTAAAGGAAAACTGCCACGCGACTTGATGTTGGGAAAATCCTGCGCGACGTCGGCGGCATATTCGGGCCGCAGCAACTTCTCGATAACTACGTAAGGAAAAGGATTGTCGTTACGCGGTGCGTCACGCAACGCAGCTAAGCTGATAATGGAAGGCGATTCGTTCATAAAGAAAGCCAATTGTATGCTGGCCCATTAAGGCTGTCTAATCAGGTAAAACGATCCACGAAATGACACGAAAGCTCACGAAAGCAACTTAGTGTTTTTTAGTGTGATTTAGTGGATCGTTTTACCAGCTCTTTTTTTTAGACCATGACACTGTCGGGTCCAGGGGCTTCGGTTGACGCGCCAACCGCGCCCTTCTATGCTCGTTCAAGCTCGCATGGACAAGCGCAAAATCTCAGTCTGCATCATCACGCTCAACGAAGAAGAGCACATCCGTGCGGCCTGTGAATCTGTTTCCTGGGCCGACGAAATTCTTGTTGTCGATTCCGGTTCGACCGATCGCACCAGAGAGATTGCGGCCGAATGCGGTGCGCGTGTTCTGGAAAATTCGTGGCCGGGATTTGCCGCACAGAAACAATTTGCTGCTGAGCAGGCAATGCACGAATGGGTATTAAGCCTGGACGCCGATGAGCGTGTTTCGGAAGAACTGCGTGCGTCCATTCAAAGTCTGTTGTCGAAACCAGATGATCGGATTCGCACGGACGGTTATTTGATTCCGCGTCGTGCGTTTTACATGGGCCGCTGGATACGCGGTGGCGGTTGGTATCCCGACCGTCAATTGCGGCTTTACCGAAAATCAATGGGAAACTGGCAGGGCGCTTATATTCACGAGTCCATCAAAATGAACCCGGACGCACGCGTGGCGAAACTCAAGGGCGATCTGTTGCATTACACAGTTCGCGATGCGGCCGAACATCACCGCATGATCGGCGTCCGCTACGCGCCATTAGGTGCGCGCAAGATGCTGGAACAGGGGCGACGCACTTCGCCCCTGAAGATTGCCACGATTGGTCCGGCCACCTTCATCCGCAATTTTATTTTAAAAGGCGGCTTTCGCGATGGACTTGCCGGGCTGAGCATTGCCACCTTCGCCGCCCATCACGCTTTTCTCAAACACGTGCAGTTATGGGAACTGCAAAATCGAAAAGAGGCTGCTGAGCGAGGGGAAAAGAAGTCTTATCCAAAATGAGCACAAACATAGACAAACCAAAAAAGAAGATCACTCCGGCCACTGCCTGGCGGGACGCGCGCGAGTTGATTTGGGCACATCGTTCCCGGCTGGCGCTGGGAATGTTTTTGATGATCGTCAATCGACTGGTGGGCCTTGTGTTGCCGGCAAGTTCGAAATACCTGATCGACAATGTCATCCTGAAACATCAAAGCACTTTGCTCCTGCCGCTGGCGCTCATCGCCGGTGCGGCCACCCTCATTCAGGCAGCTAGCTCGTTTGCTCTGTCGCAAGTGCTCGGCGTGGCTGCGCAACGTGCCATCACCGAGTTGCGCAAGAGCGTGCAGGAACACGTTGCGCGCTTGCCGGTTAGATATTTCGATTCTACCCAAACCGGCATACTCATCTCGCGCATCATGACCGACGCCGAAGGCATCCGTAATCTCGTCGGCACGGGCCTGGTCCAACTGGTTGGCAGTTTGGTGACAGCAGCGCTCGCACTCGCTGTGCTCTTTTATCTGAATTGGAAATTGACCTCAGTTACGCTACTTGCGCTCGGTGCCTTTGGCGTTTGCATGGCGCTCGCGTTTAAGAAACTGCGGCCGCTGTTCCGCGAACGCGGACAGATCAACGCCGAAGTAACGGGGCGTTTGACTGAGTCGCTGGGCGGCATTCGCATCGTCAAGGCATATGCGGCTGAGAAGCGCGAGGAACTGGTATTCGCGCGCGGCGCGCATCGTCTATTTCGCAACGTTGCCCGCTCGATGACCGCAGTCTCCGGCGTCACCGCGTTTTCCACCATCATCGTTGGCGCTATTGGCGTGATACTAATTCTCGTTGGCGGGCGCGACATTCTTAACGGCCAGATGACGCTTGGCGACTTTTTCATGTACATGATTTTCACCGGCCTGGTAGCCATGCCCCTGGTCGAAATCGCAAACATCGGCACCCAGATCACGGAAGCTTTTGCCGGGCTTGACCGCATCCGCGACCTGAAGCAGATGGCGACTGAAGATGAAAACGACTTTCAGCGGCAGACGTGCTCCGCGATCGTCGGGGAGATTGCGTTTCAGGACGTTAGTTTTGAATACAACGAAGACACGCCCGTCCTGAAACATGTTTCTTTCACGGCGCCGTCGGGTTCGACAACCGCACTCGTAGGTTCAAGCGGTTCGGGTAAATCGACATTGATTAGTTTGGTGATGGCCTTCAATCGTCCGCTGTCGGGCATAGTGTCGGTGGATGGACGCGATCTCGCTGCGATTCGTCTGAAGGATTATCGCCACCAGCTCGGCGTCGTCTTACAGGACAACTTTCTTTTCGACGGCACGATTGCCGAAAACATCGGCTTCTCTAATCCGCACGCCACGCGCGAAGAGATCATCGCCGCCAGTCGCATTGCACACTGCGAAGAGTTCATCAACGGCTTTGCCGACAGCTATGACACGGTTGTCGGCGAGCGCGGTGTGAAGTTGTCAGGCGGACAAAGGCAGCGCGTGGCGATTGCACGCGCGATTTTGGCCGAGCCGCGAATTCTTATTTTGGACGAAGCCACCTCGAGTTTGGACAGCGAAAGTGAAGCGATGATTCAGGATGGTTTGCAGTCGCTGCGCCGGGGCCGCACGACGTTCGTGATCGCGCACCGCCTGTCCACGATACGCAGTGCTGATCAAATTCTGGTGCTGGAAGCCGGCGAGATTGTCGAACGCGGCACGCACGATGAATTGCTGGCGGCCGGTGGACGGTATAAGCAGTTATATGACAAGCAATACAACTTTGAGAGAAACCAATTCATCAATCCAGGTGAAGACTTTACGCCGGAGCCGGCGAAAGTAATAACGCCGGCGCTCTCATCTAATTTGTAGTTTCTTCGGATAATGTTGCGAAAAAAAGTTAACTTTGATTGCCGCAATCTTGCTGCCCTTGCTTTGCTCTTGCTCGTGGCGCCGGCGCATGGTTTTGCAAGTCAGCCCGATGAATTACCCCGCGGCGAAGTTGTGGACAGCGTGGCCTGCAAAGCCGATCCCCAACAAAGTTATGCGCTGTATCTTCCTTCGCATTACACACCCGATAGGAAGTGGCCGATGCTCTATGCTTTTGACCCCGACGCACGGGGCAAGCTGCCGGTGAGTTTGTTTAAGGACGCGGCGGAAAAATTTGGCTTCATTGTGGTTGGTTCGAATAATTCCAAAAATGGAATCCAGGTGGTGAATGTGATCCAAGCTTTGTGGGATGACACACACGCCCGGTTTGCCATCGATGAGCAGCGTGTTTACACCACAGGTTTTTCGGGCGGCGCGCGCGTAGCGTTCGCGACGGCGCTGGCTTACCAGGGAGCAGTAGCCGGCGTGATTGCATGCAGCGCGGGCTTTCCCCGAAATGCGCCTCCTGCGCCTGGTCTCCCATTCGTAGTCTTCGCTACTACAGGAACAGAAGATTTCAACTTTCCGGAAATGCAGCAATTGAAGCGCAAGCTCGACGCTATCGGCGCAGAAAATCACTTCGAGGTTTTTGCAGGCGAGCACGACTGGGCGCCCGCGGATCTTTGTATGCAAGCGATCGCCTGGATGGAACTTCAGGCAATGAAAAAAGGAACGCGCGCGAAAGATGATGCGCTAATCGCCCAACTGCTGACGGAGAGAACCAGCAAGGCGCGCGGTTACGAAACGGCGGGAAAGAATTACGAAGCCTATCTCGAGTATCAAGCGCTGGCTGCTGACTTCAACGGTTTGCGAGATATCAAGGAATTCGAAGCGAATGTAATGCGCCTGTCCGCACTCAAGGACGTCAAGAGCGGTGTTAAGAATGAACGTTCGGAAGAGGAACGGCAACGGGATCTGGAGACGAAGTTGCAAACCTTGCTTGGCCAATTACAAACGTCGCCCGTTAATCCGGACGCTTTGGCCGAGCTCAGATCGGTGGTGTCGGATTTAACGCGTAAGTCTGAAGATACAAAGGATATCAGCCAACAGAGAGTGGCGCGGCGCACTTTGCAAGCCGCTTTTGCGCAAGCATACGAGGCAGCAAACGGATTTTGTTTGAGAAAAGACTATGCGGGTACTGCTGAGAAACTCGAACTTGCCGCGTTGCTCAAACCGAAGAATCCACACTTGTTTTATGAGTTGGCCGTTTCCTATTCTCGCGCCGGAAATAAAAGCAAAGCCATCAGCGCCCTGGGCCGGGCAATCGAAAATGGTTTTACGGACCTCGCCAGGATAGAACAAAACCAGGCGTTCGATCCGCTGCGGAACGAAACGGGCTACAAGAAACTGGTAACAGGGTTAAAGAAGGGTTCCTAACTGGTTGTCCTAATCCAAGGGACGTATGGACGATCCACGAAATCACACTAACAGCACAAAATCGTTTTCGTGAACCTTCGTGATATTTCGTAGATCGTATATGTAGAATTTTAATCAGTTGCTCTAGGATTTTCATCGCGTCCCCAAAAGCAAGTGTCACTCGAATTCGCAGTTCAATATCCCTGCACGCTGCGTGCGCGCTATTCCGAAAAGCACCTGCGCGAATGGGGGCGTCTTGGCAATCTTCACACTCGTCTTACAACCGGCGACACTAGTTCGCCTTCGCCGGAAAAACTCGAATGGGTGGAAAACGCGCGCGAAGAAATCGAGTTGATGCAAACGGAAACGATTGTTTGCCCTTCTTGCCCGGCATGCTTGCCCGAGGAGGTGGCGGGCGAAGGTGAATCGGTCGGCTGTCTCGGGCGCATCACGTACC
>JBDUCB010000298.1:0-3461 GCA_040003695.1 bacterium | reverse complement strand
GTCTCATCGTAGTTCGGATAATCAATCCTGCTATGCGCACCGCGGCTTTCTCTGCGCGCCAGGGCACTCAGCGCCACGGCCTCCGAAACGGTGAGCATTGCCTTCAGATCTCTTGCCAGGTGCCAGCCCGGATTAAATAGTCGCGACCCTTCAACACGCACCTTCGCTGCGCGAGCCTTCAACGACTCCAGTTCCCCCAGTCCTTTCTTAAGATCATCCTCATTGCGAAAGATGCCAACGTAGTTCTGCATGGCTTCTTGCAAATCGCGATGAATATCGTAAGGACTCTCTCCAGATGGTCGTTCAAAAGGCTCGAGCATTTCGCGCGTTGCATCCAGGACGTCCTGTGCATCTATCGACACTGAATCCACTTGCTGTGCGTGTTCCGCTGCGCTTAACCCGGCGCGGCGGCCAAACACCAGCAAGTCCGAAAGCGAGTTGCCACCGAGGCGATTGGCGCCATGAAGTCCCGCAGCCGCCTCGCCCGCGGCAAACAAACCCGGAATTGTGGCTTGCGCGGTCTCAGCCTCAACCCGAATGCCACCCATCATGTAATGGCAGGTTGGCCCAACTTCCATCGGTCCTCGAGTGATGTCCACGTCGGCCAACTCACGAAATTGGTGATACATGCTTGGCAGTTTTTTCTTAACGTAATCCGCCGGTTTGTGCGAGATGTCGAGATATGCGCCGCCATGTTCTGTGCCGCGGCCTTCCTTCGCTTCGGTGTAAATTGCACGCGCGACTACGTCTCGGGTTGAGAGTTCCATCTTATCTGGATCGTAGCGCTTCATGAATCGCTCGCCATTTTTGTTGCGCAACACGCCACCTTCGCCGCGCACAGCTTCAGTCACCAGAATGCCCTGAACGCCAGGCGGCCAGACCATGCCGGTGGGATGAAACTGCACAAACTCCATGTCCATCAGCTCGGCGCCCGCATCGTAGGCCAAGCCCATTCCGTCGCCGGTGTATTCCCACGAATTTGAAGTAATGCGCCACGCTTTGCCGATGCCGCCCGTGGCAATGACTACCGACTTTGCTTTGAAGACCACGAACCGTCCAGTCTCACGCCAGTAGCCGAAAGCACCCGCGACGCGGTCACCGTCTTTTAGCAAACGCGTGATTGCGCATTCCATATAGACATCGATTCCGAGATGAACGCCGCGATCCTGTAACGTGCGAATCATCTCGAGTCCGGTGCGATCGCCAACGTGGCAGAGCCGTTTGAATGTGTGTCCGCCAAAGGCGCGCTGCAAAATCTCGCCATCGCTGGTGCGATCAAATAAAGCGCCCCACTGCTCGAGTTCACGAACACGGTCAGGCGCTTCCTGGGCGTGAAGGTGGGCCATTCGCCAGTTGTTGAGAAATTTACCACCGCGCATCGTGTCGCGGAAATGAGTGCGCCAGTCGTCGGCCTTGTCAACGTTTGACATCGCCGCCGCGATCCCACCTTCAGCCATCACTGTATGCGCTTTGCCAAGCAAAGATTTGCACACGACACCAACAGTCGCCCCCTGGCCCAAGGCAGCGATAGCTGCACAGAGCCCTGCACCGCCTGCACCAATGATTAGCACGTCGTGTTCGTGTGTTTCGTATTTTTCGTTCACAGTAGTCTCAGATCAGCGATAGATCCTGAGGCGACCAGCCGGATGTAGAAATCCGCGAGCCCAACCGAAAACAAACTCAGCCAGGCGAACAGCATGTGATGCTCATTAAGATATGAAACGCCTCTCCAGGCAGAATGCCTGTTGCCGCCCATAGCAACGCAGGAAAAACAGTCGACGTTGCCGCCAATGATATGCCTAAGCGAATGGCATGACAGCGTATAGAAGGAAAGCAGAGTGATATTCGCGAGCAGGACCAGGGTGCCGACGCCGATGCCGAAGTGTCTGCCATCTGGCGACTCAAACCAGAATGCACTGATCGCGTCGTACCACAGTATGACAAGAAAAATTAGCGCAACATAAAGGAAGTAACGATGCAGATTCTGCAGGATGAATGGAAACTTTGTCTCGCCGCTGTAGCGATGCGGATGCGACTCGCCAACGGCGCACGCCGGCGGATCAAGAAAGAAAGCGCGATAATAGGCTTTACGATAGTAATAACAGGTGGCGCGAAATCCGAGCGGCGCCCAGAGAATCAAGATCGCGGGCGAGAGTGGCCACCAACGCGGCTTGATGAGCGGAGAGTAGAAAGGAGATAGGTAGGGACCAAACTCGTAATACGCGTTTTCGAAAGTTCGCCAGGTGGCGTAAACGGTGAACGCGCCGAGCACCAGGACAACTGGAATGAGTTCGAGCCACCAGGCGTCGCCTCGCGTGGTTTTCCCAAATCCGACCGCCGTACTCGATTGAGCCATGAAGGGTGTCCTGTGCCCAGAGTATCTCCGCGGTTGTAGCTATCGCGGAGTTACGAAGTACCGTTGGAATAAAAGACGGCGATAAGAATAGCTTACCGGTAAAGACTTGAAAAGATTTTACTGGATTAAGAGACCTTCAAGAATGAGATCATAATAGAGTAAAAGCAGCTCAAGGGTCGGGAAGGCGGGCTTGCCCCCGCTCTTTTGTTACGAGAGAAGTCTATCGACGCGGTCTTCATCCCAGCCAACAGGAAAATTTTGCGCCTTCATCGAGTTTCTGTTTCCGAGGATAAGTGTGCCTTATTTCAGAGGAATCGCTGGAAGTTTTCGTAAGGTTCGGTTTACTGGATCAACAATTATCCCGGCTGACTCAAGTGCAGTTACTCCAAGGATCGGCTCGGAATTATCCGGTCCAAATATCACTCTTCCGGCCGTCACTTCATCCATGAAGCCTATTTCGACTAAGCCAAACTCATACTCCACTACTTCTCCCTTCGCCAACTCGTAAGTCTTCTTCCCCACCGGCTGCACACCAATTCTATTAAGCTCAGAAGCCGGTACAAGTGAATCCGTCGCTCCTGTATCCACAAGGAACCTAGCTTCGTAAGCTCCATTTGACGAACCGAGATTCCTCAGTTTGACGTTTATGCGCATGAGGCCCATCTAGACACCTCCGAGCTGCCTGCATGTCTCATTATGAAAAGAATACGCGAAACTAAAACAACGAACCAGTATCCCCCGGCAGCATCGCTTTGCGCACAAGCGGGATCGGCGGACCGCCGTACTTCAAAAACTCATCATGAAATGATTGCCAGGCCTGCTTGCCTCCACGGGAAGCCGTCCAATCCTCTCTTAGTTTTCGGATCATCAGCTTGCCCATGGTGTAGTTGAGATAGGCTGGATCAAAAGTTCCCCGCGCCGCTTGCTGTCGAGCGTTTGCCGGATCCTGGTAACCCTGCTCCAGAAACATTCGCTCGGAATCCTCGACGGTCATCTTACCGGTATGCATCTCTATAGCTGACATGAAACGGACGTTGCGAAGCAGCGCTTCGAGAAGCTGGCCAATATGCATCTCATCGGAGCCATTACCGAGTCCGGCTTCCCA
>JBDUCB010000005.1:0-11718 GCA_040003695.1 bacterium | reverse complement strand
AGAATCGGCTTCTTTGTCTTTGATGTTTCTTCGTGCGGTTAACTTGACAGTACCGTCAGTCCTCTAGATGGTTCCTTACCGAGAGCGGCTCGCTTCAGCTTCTTAACAACGGTAACCGGCATGCTTTATGGCGATGCCAAAGACACGTTGACCAGAATGATCCAGGCAGTCCAGCAAGCTTAACTACAACATTACAATTCCTATGTGCGGTGCGATGAGGTAAGCTTCCACGTCGCTATTAATCGCCTCGCTGCAATAAATCAGCCAACCCGGTTTCCCAATGAAATTCCAGGGAACACATGAGACGGACACTTCTTTGGCCGGCTTTTTAGAGGCGGCAACTGAATCAGATTCCGACTGCTTTCTTGCGGAGCTCATTTCCGCGTATGCCCTGCCAATAGTAAGAAAGATCATTCGCAGTAAGCTGCGTGTCACTCTCGATCCCGCCGACGGAAGCTACGAGAATCAGGAAGCACTGGAAATCATTTCCGATGTTCAGACAACGCTCGTTGACGAATTAAGAAGGCTAAAGCATGGTTCCGACAGAAAAGTGATAAGTGACTTCAGCGGATACGTTGCAGTGGTGACCTATCACGCCTGCTATCGCTATCTGCGGCGGAAATACCCAGAACGTTGGCGGCTGAAAAATAAGCTGCGGTATCTCTTAACTCACCGGCAAGACTTCGCTCTGTGGCAAGGTGACGAGGGCGACTGGTGCTGTGGACTTTCGGTCTGGCGTAATCAAAGTGAAAAACGTAAACCGCTACTTTCAGCTCAGGAAATGCAGGAAACGCATCCATCGATCGTAATCCAACCGGGAGAAGCTATTCAGCCAGGGCGTCTAACGAACGTTCTAACCGTCGTCTTCCAGGCTGCCGACGGGCCAGTTTCTCTCGATGAGTTGGTAAATGTTGTCGCCGACCTTTGGCTCATCAAATCCGCAACGGCGGCAACTGCGAAGCAAGTCATAATCGATGATAGAGGCGCAAGTTTGGTTGATCAAACTGTAGATGTTGCCAAAGCTGTGGAGCAGCGCATTCACCTAAAGGAACTTTGGAGAGAAATTTCTGAACTACCTTTCCGCCATCGTTCAGCATTGTTGCTGAATCTGAGAGACGCGCAAGGTCGTGGCGTAATTACGTTACTCCCGATTGCTCGGATTGCGACCATTCAACAGATTGCAAGAATTCTGGAGTTCCCGTTGGGGGACTTTGCGAAGATCTGGAAGGAGTTGCCTTGGGACGATAATGCTATTGCTGCGCACTTAGGGCTCACGCGCCAGCAAGTCATCAACCTAAGACATTCGGCGCGAGGTCGACTTCTAAAACTTCTTAAAGATTACTAGGCCTTGGCTAGGGCGGGCGATGAGGGTACTAATGGTTATCACAGAGCTACTAAGGTTGATAACAGTAAATAAGGTCGAAGAGTTCACCTCTTTAATTAAGGGGCGCAATGTCTAAGAAGCATCTTTCGCAACCCGATATCGATGATTATCGCCGCCGCGCAATGTCCCCGGGTGAATTGATCGCCGCAGACGATCATCTGGCGACATGCGATGAGTGTTATGAAAACGTAAGGCGCTCGGAGGATCTAAATGACATGGTCCTATCACTGCCCATTGATCGTTCAGTGGTTGTTAATCGTGAATTAGATCATCTTCGCTTCGGACAGTTGGCTGCGTATGTAGATCACGAGTTGGATGAAGTGGATCGCGAAATCTGCGATGTTCATCTCGAACTTTGTAAGCAGTGTGCCGAGGAACTTCGCGACCTTCAGGGCTTTAAAGTGGCGATGGGAGATTCATCGCTGCAGCGACGTTCGGATTTATCGCCCTCTCCTGCGACACATACAATATTTTCACAACTTCGTCAGTGGTCGTTGTTTCAGTTTGCCCTTACAGCAGCTCTTGCAATTCTTTTCATAGGAGCATTCGGCTGGAGCATTTGGAGGTTATCTCGCTCTCCACAGACACAACTAACTGAATCACCGCAGCCATCCCCGACAGTGCCGTCGGCGGAACAAGCCTTGAAAAACCAGCCTCCATCTGGTTCGCCGCCTCCCTCAGCACAGAATCTAATTGCCCTCAACGACGCGGGTGGGCAGGTAAGCTTAGACCCGAAAGGCGAGCTTCACGGTTTACAAGATCTCACGCCGACCCAGCAACAGTCGGTTAAAGCTGCATTAACGACGGGTCATCTAAACATTTCCTCCGACGTCACGCAGCTTAGGGGCAAAACGAGTGTCCTTATGGGCGGCAAGAATGAAGGCGCATCTTTCACGGTGCTCAATCCTGTAGGCAGGGTAATAAGAACTTCTCGTCCGACCTTTCGCTGGCAGTCTCTAAGTGGCGCAAGTCAGTATGTAGTTAGTGTATATGACTCCAAACTCAACAAAGTGATTGCAAGCGAACCAATAACTAGAACACAATGGCGAGCCACTCAGCCACTTTCTCGCGGGAACGTTTACATCTGGCAAGTGTCAGCGATCAAAGATGGCAAAGAGATCAAATCGCCGAGCCCGCCCGCAGCCGAAGCGCGCTTCAAAGTACTCGATACAAAAATCGAAAATGAACTCAAGCGTGTAGAGAGCGCGCATGCAACCTCGCACTTGGTTTTAGGTACGGTCTACGCTCAGGCTGGTTTGGTCGATGAAGCAGCAAGCCAATTCCGGGCGCTGCTTGCAGCTAACCCCAAATCTGCTGTGGCCCAGAAGTTATTGCGAAACGTGCAGCGCTAGTATCCAATTGACGCCGTACTGGAGGTGATGAGATGCATTATGTTTTGTCCAGTTCTCCTCGCGTAGTGGGGTACCTGCTTATTCTCATCGCAGGCCTCGCCTCCACAACTGAAGCTCAGTTTAGAGCCGGTGTGCAGGGCACAATAACAGACGCGAAGTCGGCGGTATTACTCGGCGCCTACGTTACATTGATCAATAAAGAAACTAATAGAACTCAACAGGACACCACCGGCGAGGAAGGATTTTATCGATTTAATGGGCTTCCGCCCGGCAAATACATGATTATCGTCGAACATGCTGGCTTCAAGAAGAAGGTGCTGAGCGATGTGGACATACGAGCTGAACAAGTGCAGGGCATCGATATTCAGCTTGAGGCTGGTGATATCGTCGAAACAGTCACGGTCTCTGCTGAGCTATCCGAACAACTCAAAACCGAAAATGGGAACATCGATAGATCCATCAGCGAGCAGGAAATTCTGCGTTTGCCTCAGTTCGGCCGCGACCCATATGAGTTGGTCCGCTTAGCTCCGGGTGTTTTTGGTTTGGGTGCGCGTGATCCATGTTGTGGTTCAGTTGCTTTCCCCAATTCTGCTGGTCCAGGCAGCTCAAATAAATCTATCTTCCAAACTGAAAACCAGCTTCCGATAACAGCTAACGGCCAGCGTGTCACAGCCAACAATTACGAAGTCGACGGCGTGAGCGTTAACAGCCAGGTGTGGGGTGGCGCGGCAGTATTAACCCCGAATCAGGAATCGGTCAAAGAAGTGCGCGTGGCCTCTAGTTCTTACTCGGCCGAGAATGGTCGAAACACCGGTGCTCTCATTCAGGTCGTTTCACGTAATGGGACTAACGACTTTCATGGAAGCGCATTCTTCAAATACCAGGACCCGGTGCTTAACGCCTACAACAAGTGGGGAGGTCCATTCGGCGGGGCACCTCGGCGGGTCGAAAATCGGTTTCGACATTTTGGGGGTAGCGTCGGGGGACCTATGTACCTGCCACGCTTTGGCGCAGATGGACGAGCGTATTGGAGCGGCAAGAATAGACTCTTCTTTTTCTTTTCCTACGAAACCGCCCGTACCAGGGCCAACAACTTCGACAACTGGTGGATTGAGACGCCGGAGTTTCGTCAACTTCTTCAAACCCAGCGCCCTGGCAGGGTTTCCACAACAATAGCAAACACTCCAGGAATGGAGCAGCGGATTGTAAGCATCATTCCGGTTGATTGTGCTGCGGTTGGGTTCACTGATCCGAAGAGATGCAGAACGGTCGCCGGCGGCCTGGATATTGGCTCGCCCAACGGGTCAATCGGACAACGTAACAGCGACATCACCGGCGGGGGTTTGGACAACATTCCTGACATCCGCTACGCGCAGCTTCTATTCCCAAACAGGAATAATTCACAGCAGTTTAATGCACGCTTTGACTACCAACTAAATGGTAAGAATCTAGTGGCGTTTAGTTCATATTTCACCCTGAACGATAAAACCCAATCGCGGAATGGCCGCCGGATTGAAGATTTTCTTATGGCGCGCCGCAATGTGACAGGCACGTTGCTATGGACCGATACGTTTTCACCAACCACGCTCAACGAAGCAAGGTTCAACGTTACGCGTTGGTACCAGGACGACATTAAATCTAACCCTCATGCGCCTTTCGGGCTACCTACAGTGGGAGCCGTTCTTCCTTTTGGCAATTTCGGTATTTTTTCGGGGTTCAGTGACGTTCAGGTCATATACCAAACTTCCTATAATTTTCGCGATATCTTGAGTAAGTTCGTGGGAAGCCACGGCTTGAAGTTCGGGGGTGAAATTACCCACGAGCAGAACAACGACACCGTCGCCTGGGCAGCGCGCCCATTCTATGGATTTTATAATCTTTGGAATTTTGCCAACGACGCTCCCGACATCGAGTCCGGCTTTTTCGATCCGCGAACGGGCATCCCAACGGACGTCAAAAAATATATCCGCGCGAAGATCTACTCGCTGTTCATTCAAGACGATTGGAAGGTCCGTTCAAATCTGACCATTAACCTGGGTCTGCGCTGGGAATATTTTGCGCCACTCAGAGAGAAGTACGGAAATTTGAGCACATTGCTTTTAGGTGCAGGCCAGAATGCTCTTACGGACGCGAGATTTAGTCTGGGCGGTAACCTATATAAACCTGATCGCAATAACTTTGGTCCGCAAGTCGGCTTCGCCTGGAGTCCGCGAACCATTGTCGGAATCAGTACTAGAAATAAAGTCGTCTTGCGCGGCGGTTTCGGTGTCGGCTACAACCGAATCCCTGAGTCTGTGACACTTAACGGCCGATTAAACCCGCCGTTCATCGGTCAGTTCGATTTATTCGGCAGTCAGACTTTATACTCGCTCGGGCCGAGTCTGACTTCTTTTTACGGCTGGCCATCTAATCCGAACACTATCTTGCGGTTCGATGCGAAGACAAACATGCCGCTTACAGGACCGCGGCCAAGTGCATTCGCAACTTTGCCGGAAGTGCCCAACCCGTACGCCTACCGCTATTCTCTCGATGCCCAGTATGAACTTGGCTACAATTGGATAGCGTCGGTTGGCTATCAGGGTAGCGCGGGTCATAAGTTTCCCCGCGTCGTCAATTACGATTTGTTCGTCCCGCACAATCTGAACCTCGCCAATGTCAGCCTCATGCTGACGGACGTAAACAGCAACTTCAACGCAATGCTCGCGCGACTCTCGCACCGGTTTGCACAGGGGTTCGATCTGAATGCTCAGTATCGCTGGAGCAAAAGTATTGACAACTGCTCAAATGATGACAATTGCGTGCAGAGTTATCCTTTTGACCAGCGGACTGAGCGTGGCCCATCGGATTACGACGTGACACACGCTTTGACGGTCTCCGGCTTGTGGGACTTGCCCTTCTTCAGAAATCGTCGAGACTCTATCGGGAAAGCTTTTGGCGGCTGGCAACTCAACGGAATCGTTACGGCGAGTTCGGGTTTTCCCTGGACGCCGGTTTACGTTAATGGTTGTGTCAACCTGATAAAGAGAGGATTCCTGTGTCCATTGCGTCCCGTAGCTTATTCGGGCGGCTTACATCAAGACACAAGCAATGAAGCCTTCCAGCGGCCAGGCGGCACCTTCGGCGTCTCTAACGCCACTGAATTCTTCGTACCCCCTCCTGGGGGCAATGTCGCGGTGCCGCCGCAGCCGGGAATCGGCCGCAATGTATTCCGAGGTCCGCGCTATCTCAGCGTCGACATGAGCGTGGTCAAGCGGTTTCGCATGCCAAAATTCACACACGCGGGAGAAGCGGCGGGTATAGATCTCCGCGCCAATTTCTTCAATGTCTTCAACACGCTGAACCTGGCGCCTTTCGAGTTCGGATCTCTAAGTACAATAATTGATTTTCCATACTTTGGCCGGGCTACTGGTGCGTTAGCTGGACGCATGGTTGAATTGCAAGCTAGGTTTTTCTTCTAATAGCAGGGGAACAATTCGCGGGCCCAATCTGAGGTGCTCACAAAATCTAAAATCCATCACCCACGACGACGAAGCTCGCCCAGTAAAACGGATGAGAGTAGTTTTTATCGCGTAGCAACTTTAGTGAGGCCTGCTGTAAAGCCTTTGCCTTTGTCATGTGCGTCGTCGGAGCCTGCACCGCAAACTTGAGGTTACGGTGGAACTCCAACATCAAATCGGTAGTGCTTGCGGAGTCAACCTTCCATTGGCTGACGACTGTGGTTGGGCTACCCGCGACAAACAGCGCCCATGACATTCCTATGATCCCTTCTCCGGCGCCGATGCGCCCTCGACCCGTCTCACACGCCGATAACACGACCATGTCGGCATGCAGATCAAGTTTCATCATTTCCCATGCTTCGAGCAATCCATCCTCATTGCTGTCACCCTGTGCCTGTGATAACACCAAATGTGAATACATTGGGTTGCGGTTATCCAGCACTCCGTGCGTCGCGAACTGCAGAACGCGGTAGCGGCCAGCCTCGGCCTTAACCCGGTCCTCGCGCGCCTCGCTGCCCGTATAAACTTTGCTTTGCGAGAGTCCGTAGAGTTGCGACAGTGCCTTAACTTGCTTCTCCGCTTCCGGCAGCGGCTCCAGTTTTTCATCCATGGATGCCCGCCGAATCTGATCAACCGTCCGCTTGCTCAGCGCAGGGTTGCCAAATGCGAGAAGCGTTGTCTGAGGCTGCGAACTATTTTTTGATTCGGCGTGAGCTCTTACCATTTCACGTAGCACCGTCAAAGAAGGCGCGTAAAAAATTGCGTGGTCTTCTATCACATAGCGATTTTCTGCTGACCGCAAAGCTTGAAATGGCAAATCCCACAATACACTGTCAGGCACGATGATGATGGTAGTCTTATCGCGCAATTGACTGTGAGCGGGCTGGAGCAGCAAGTCGTACAACTCACGAGCGCGTGCTCGAAAGTCCAGATCGCCCTCCGCTAATTGTTGCCGAAAACGTTCAGCGCGATCGGCTACATCGTTGTACTTAACTGCGACTGTATAAACCTTCAAATCCGCACGGTCGGCAGCACCGCCTTTCGTAAGCACGAACACATACGTCTTGTCTTCAGTAACCATGAACTCTACAGCTGCAGTCTTGTCATCCGGTAACAGGCCATTTGCCTCTTCCAAGTTGATTGGCTGCATTTCTCCGCGTTTCGCTCTTAATTCTGGATGGTCTATGTAAAGGTTTACCTGAAACGCTTCATAATCGAGTCTGATCTTTTCCAGCTGCGCGCGCAGGTTTGCGAGACGCGCTGCATCCGGTGGAGTTTGCTGGTTCACTCGGGAAATCTGCCTATTCACTGAGACAAGATCATTGTTGAAAGTTCGCTCCTGCTCTTTTTCTTTAGCGGTCATGGCCTTGTTGATATCGGCCTTCCCACTGCGCAGCACGTCCAGGAGTACGCGGGATTTCGAACGCTCGGCGTACAGGAATGCTTCGCCCAAACGGTTCTCTGAGAGAAGAAGTTCAGCCATCGCGTGATAGGGGACGACTTTGTCCTCAAAGAAGGATTGCTCCTCCCGCTCTCCGCCAGTGACCTGCGTGCGCATGTTTTCGATGGTGGTGATGGCCTCTTCAAGGGCCTGCCAAGCCTGCGTGTTCTGGCCGAGTGCTTGGTACGACTTGCCCGCGATCATTCTTGAATACCATAGATCCTCAGCGTCACCGAGTAGCTTCGCGGCCGCAGCGGAGCGCTCTTCAAATTTCAAAGCGTCAGCATAGTTTCCTTGCGCCTGGTAAACATCGCCGAGGTTCCCCTGCAGATGGGCCATCAGAAACCTGTCGCCTGTGCCTTCGCTTAGCGGCAGTGCTCGCTGAAACATTTCCAGGGCCTTGGTGTAGTTGCCTTGCATGAGATAAGTCTGTCCGATGTTGCTGAGCGTAGTGCCAAGCGTCGCCGGATTCCCAATTGCTTCGGCCATCTCTAACGCCTTCAGTTTGAGTTCCAGCGCCTTAGCGTAGTTGTGTTGCGCATGATAGATATCGGCAATATTTAAGAGTGCGCCGACGGCAAAATTGTTAGGGCGCGTCGCGCCAGAAGTGTCTGTCGTCCGGGACCGGCTCTGAGCTGCAGCTAATGCTTTTTGATAATACTCGAACGCCAGAGCCGTATTGTTCTGCATGGCGTGGACGTGAGCGATGTTTTGTAGCGTGATTATGATTCCCGACTTATCGCTCAACTCCTGGAACATGTTAAGCGCCTTCTGATAATACTCCAGCGCCTGGGTATAGTTGCCTTGCGCGCTATAGATATTTCCCATGCTCGGCAGCGCGCGGGCGATCATGGCCTTATTACCTGATGCCTCAGTAATTGCCAGGTACTTGCGGTTATATTCCAGTGCTAACTCGTAGTTTCCTTGATACGAGTGAACGGTTCCCAGGTTGTAGAGCATTAGAACGATCCCGCGCTTATCGCCCAACTCCTCCAACAGCGCCATGCTTCTATAATAAGAACCTAAGGCCTGAGTGTAATCGCCCATTTCCATCAAGGCGGAGCCGATGTTCCCGAGGATGCCGGCCACCGATGACTTGCTCCCCCTTTGTTGGGCAATGCCGAGCGCGAGTTGATAAAGCGCCAGTGCTTGCTGATGGTCACCGAGCGCGGCCGACCGTACGCCATACCTCATCAGCAGCCGTTCGAGGTCAGTCGTTAACAACTCTTCGTCTTTGGGCATGAGCGCCGCTCGCTCTGCCTCAGTGCGAGCGCTCGCCAACGACGCCGCGAGGTCTACCGTCTTATCTTGCGCCGTAGCTTCTCTAAGCGTCTCAATCCTAATCTCGTAACGTCCTGCGGGTGCGTTCTTATCCACAGAAAGCACCTCCAGCCGATAACTCCCGGAAACCTTCGCCAAAACCGAAACAGGTTCCGGCCCTTGGATGCCGTTTGGGCTATCAACTTCAGAAAGCTGTCGGCCATCCGGGCCGAACAATTTAACGACCGCATCAATTCCGCGTTGATCGACGATTACTTTTAAAAATTGACCGGCGCTAAGCGTAGCCTGGTACCAGTGGACATCACCGCGCACTATCTCGCGCTCGATGGGTCTGTCCGGTTCGAGTATGCGGATTTCGTCTTTCTCTTGGGAGAGCGTGAGAGTAGAGAGGCGCAAGACGGCAACGATAACCAAGAACGTACGCGATTTCGTGAGCGACATACGACAAATTCCTCACGGGAAGGTAAGAGCTCGCGTCGATGGCCAAAGGAACGCGCGTCTAGCATTTCTCCCAGTCGCTGGGAGACTCTGAGCGGGGTTGGCGGTTGGGCGCTTAGCCAGAACTTGACACTTGCGCGTACCCGTGAAAGCACGGGCAGTGTAAATGCGGACAGTTGCTCACGTCAATACAGCCATGGGAGCGGGTTTTTTCCATCGAAACTTAAGCTTCCGAAGAAGGCTTTCAGATCCAGCACCGAAACTTACTTCATAAGATTTTTTTCGCCTGCCGTAATTCGGCCTCCGTTTTCGCACCTTATTCCATTAGAACAAAATGCTGGTGGTTTGCGACAATTGGCATATAATTCCGCCGTCAAGACATACAAGCTCGTGCCTTCCTTAGGAAACCTGGTGGTTCTTCGGTCTAAGGGTTTCATTCTCCTTGCGAAGAATCTCGCCCGAATCCTTACAAAGGAGTTTCCCATGCTTCGCATTCTCGAACCGAAAGAATCATTTAGACACTTAATCAGAAGAGCTTTCGCAGGCTTCGGAACTCCGGTCTTATTCCTCGCTTGTTTTTTAGCCTTGCAGCTAACGGCATTCGGCCAGTGCACCGCTCCCAGCTTTGCGCCGGCAACGAACTTTGCCACGGGTGCCGCGGGAGACGGGCCATGGAAAATGGCAGTAGGCGACTTCAATGGCGACGGTAAGCGCGACCTGGCCGTACCGAACATCAACGCAGACAAGGTATCTATCTTACTAGGAAATGGAGCAGGCAGCTTCACGCTGGCTGGAAGCTACGCTGTTGGACACCAGCCCACTGCTGCCGCGGCGGGCGATTTTAACGGTGACGGAAAACTTGACCTCGCCGTCGTGAACTGGGCTTCTTTTGTATGGGGGGACATGTCAATTTTGCTCGGTAGCGGGACGGGCAGTTTCGGGCCGCCAATCAGTTATCGGGTTATCGCTAATCCTACTTCCGTTACGGTAAGCGACCTCAATGGTGACGGCAAGCTCGACATAGTTGCGGGCACTTACAGCGAGGGCCTGGGCAACGTGAAGGTTCTGTTGGGGGACGGGGCGGGGGGCTTCAGCGCGGCTAGCGACTTCGGCGGGAACGGGGACGGTTGGTCCGCCGTAGTCGGTGACTTCAACGGCGACGGCAAGGGTGACGTCGCCATAGCAATTAACAGCGAAGTAGGCGAATTCTTCCACACCGGCACCAAGATCTCAGTCCTTCTGGGGGACGGTAGTGGTCGCTTCGGGGCGGCGACTAATTTCGCCGTCGGCACAGGGCCCACCTCAATCGCCACGGGTGATTTCAACGGCGACGGTAAGCTCGATCTGGCCGTGTCAAATGCTGCGTCAGACAACGTCTCGATCCTCTTGGGGAACGGTGTGGGCGGTTTCGGGGCCGCCACCAACTTCGCCGTTGGGGACTTTCCCAATTCGGTAGCCGTGGGAGATTTCAACGGTGACGGTAAGCCAGACTTGGCAGTATCCAATGCTAATTCGGGTACCGTGTCAGTTCTGCTGGGGAACGGAACCGGCGGTTTTTCCTCGCCGACTAACTTCGCGGTTGGGACGAACCCTATTTCCGTCGTATTGAGCGACTTCAACGGCGACAACCGAAGCGACTTGGCCGTGGCGAACTACGGCTCAGACAACGTCTCGGTACTACTCAACACCTGCGCCGGGACACAGCCTACTAATCCCATTGATGATCCTTCGTTCTTCGTGCGTCAGCATTACCTGGATTTCCTCAACCGCCAGCCTGATGCTTCCGGATTAGATTTTTGGACGCACCAGATTGCAGACTGCGGTGCTAATCAGCAGTGCATCGAGGTGAAGCGCATCAACGTCTCGGCAGCCTTCTACATCTCGATTGAGTTTCAGGAGACTGGTTATCTCGTGGAGCGCATTTACAAAGCTTCGTACGGCGATGCCATCGGCACGTCGACCTTTGGCGGAACACACCAACTTTCCGTGCCGATCATTCGTCTCAACGAATTTCTGCCTGACACCCAGGAAATTGGTCAAGGAGTAATTGTTGGACAAACTGGTTGGGAGACAGTACTGGAAAATAACAAGCAGGCTTTCGCGACGCAGTTTGTGCTGCGCTCGAGGTTTGCCACGGCTTTTCCGACGACGCTGACGCCGGCGCAGTTTGTTGACATGTTATTTGCCAATGCCGGCGTGACGCCTTCGGCGACTGATCGCAATGCGGCCATCGGCGAGTTTGGCGCGGCCACAAATACGACGGACACTGTGGCACGCGGGCGGGCGCTGCGGCGAGTGGCCGAGAACTCAACCCTCAATCAGCAG
>JBDUCB010000327.1:0-3497 GCA_040003695.1 bacterium | reverse complement strand
ACAAAGAGGAACAAATGAAAAAAATACTTTCGACGATTTTGTCGCTGATTGTTGTTTCTGCTATTGCGACCGCGGCGCAAAACACCAACAGCTCAACCACCACCAACTCTTCGTCAACCAAAACTACAAAGAAGCGCGGTCCGGTCTTTCGTGCGAATAAGGAGCAGATAAAGCAAGCGCAAGCAATTCTGAAGGCGCGTGGCTTTTACGCGGGGGAACAAACCGGTAAGCTCGATGCCGACACCCGCGCTGGCTTGAAAAAATATCAAGCCGCGGAGAGTCTCAAGGTGACAGGAACGCTAAACAAAGTGACGCTTGAAAAGATGGGCGTAGCATTAACCGACAAGCAGAAGACGATGTAGATGCGAGGGGGGAACGGGGCGCGACTATAAGTGGGTGGCGCCCCGACAAACAAAGGCGCGAGCGCGTTCACCAATAAACGCCTCGCGCTTTTGCAGCTTGTCTTCAATAATCTCGATTTGAGTTTTTGCGAAGCAGCGAGGGCAAGCCCACCTTCCCTACCTCAAGCTTAATCAGACTTGAGTTGCTGATTGTGGATGAAAGGCCTTCAAGGCTGAAGTTACGAGCCATTGCGGAGTCTCTCAGGTTGGGAAGGTGGGGTTGCCTCGCTCGCTAGCTGAGAAGCTTTTCAACAATCCCGTAACTGGCCTCGAGCGCTTCGCTCAGTTTTTCCGGTTGCGCGCCGCCGCCTTCCGCCATCTCTGCTTTGCCGCCACCTTTGCCGCCAACGATCGGCGCCAGCTCTCTGATCACCTGACCGGCAGGAACCTTACTGGTCAGATCGTTTGAGGTGCGGACAATCAGCGAAACTTTTCCATCGCTGCTGCGGCCCAGCACAACCACGCCGGATTTAATCCGAGCCAGCAACGTGTCGGAAAGTTGCCGCATTCCGGCAGCGTCCAATTCGCTGGCCTCACGTGTCAACACGCGCACGCCATTCACGTCGCGAACATCATCGCCATTCGAGACGCCGGACGAAGCCGAACCGCTGGCAAGTTTCAAACGCAACTCATCAGCTTCACGTTTAGCTTTCTTCAATTCGTCCTGAAGTTTGCCGACGACGGCAGGCAATTCAGCCCGCGACGTTTTCAATCCACCGGCGACCTGGTTAAGCAGAACTTCGTCTTCGCGAAACCGATCGTAAGCGTCAAACCCGGTGATGGCGCGAATTCTTCTGACGCCGGAAGCAATGGATTCGTCACTCGTAATTTTGAACAAGCCGATGTCGCCAGTCGCGCGCACGTGCGTGCCGCCGCAAAGCTCTTGGGAAAAAGTTCCTGTTATGCCTTTGATCGAAAGCACGCGCACGTGCTCGCCATATTTTTCGCCGAATAGCGCCATCGCGCCGGAACGCATCGCTTCTTCCGTGGCCATCTCATCCGTTTGCACCGGCTCGTTGCGCAAAATGTGATAGTTGACCAGGCGCTCAATCTCTTCGATTTCGTTCTGCGTTAACGGCTGGTAATGAGTGAAGTCAAAACGCAGATAGGTTGGCGCAACCACCGAGCCTGCCTGCTTAACGTGAGTGCCGAGCACTTCGCGCAGCGCCGCATGCATCAGGTGCGTTGCTGTGTGATTACGGCGCGTGGCGTCGCGCTTCTCAACGTCGACTTCCGCAGTGACCGTATCGCCGACTTTCAGCACGCCTTTTTCGACCTTGACTTTATGAACAATCAAACCCTGCACCGGGGCATAGGTGTCGAGAACGGCAGCGCTCATGTCAGAACCACCTGCGTCAGCGGGTGGGGTTTCCTCGATTGGCCGCCCGCTTACGCGGGCGGTTCTGACAAGACGTCCGATATCGCCAACCTGACCGCCGCTCTCCGCGTAGAACGGAGTGTGGTCGAGAATGACCTCGCCCGCGTCGCCCTCGCGCAATGATTCAACCTGCGCGCCGCTAAACAGCGCGACGACCTTTGCATCGTCGACGCGAGTGGTTTCGTAACCTTTGAACTGCGACCCGCGTCCCTCTTCAACAACCTTCGAATAAGTCGAACTGGATTTCGCTTTGCTTTCAGCTTTTCCGGTTGTGCCCGTGTCTTGAAGGTCGCGCAAAGCGACATCAAAAGAGTCATTGAATTTGCCTTCGTCAATTGCAAAGCCGCGTTCTTCCAAACCGACACGAATAAGATCTCGTGGTGTTCCAAACGTGTCGTACAGTTGTGCCAACGCCTGATAGCTCGGCATCGCGCCTTTCGTAGATGAAAAGAGTTCATCAAGTTTGTTCAAGCCAATAGTAAGTGTTGACCCGAAACGATCTTCTTCCAAACGCACCATGCGTTCAATGAAAGCACGCTGCGTTTCAAGTTCCGGAAAGGCTTCATGCATCTGATCGACGACGAAGTTGGTCACTTTGTAGAAGAACAAATCGTTGAGGCTCAGGGCATGTCGCCCCTGATAGATCGCGCGACGCATGATTTTGCGCAGCACGTAGTTCCGTCCTTCATTGCCCGGCAGAATTCCGTCGGCGATTGAGAAAGCAGTAGCGCGTGCGTGGTCTGCGATAACGCGCATGGCGAATCCGGCTTGTGTCTCCGCGTCATAGTGTCGGTCTGCCAGTTTCGCAGTGAACTCGACCACGTTCTTTAACAGATCCGTTTCGTAGTTTGACTTCACGCCTTGTAACACGACAGCGAGACGTTCCAAACCCATGCCGGTATCGACTGAGGGCGCAGGCAAAGGCGTCAGCGCGTATTTGCCTGGTTCAACTTCGCTGCGGTCGAATTGCATGAAAACGAGATTCCACAGCTCAGTGATCGTATCGCCGGGACCATTGACGTTCTCGGCAGAATTTTCCGCGTCGCCTGGATGATTGCCCATGTAGTAATGAATCTCGCTGCATGGTCCACAAGGGCCAGTCTCGCCCATTTGCCAGAAATTATCTTTGCGGCCGAAACGCAGAATGCGATCGCGCGGTGCGCCGACCTTTTCCCAGAACTTCTCAGCATCTTCATCCGGTCCCACCTGATCGTCACCTTCAAACACGGTGAACCACATGCGTGCCGGGTCGAGCTTGAACTCCTTCACCAGCAGGTCCCAGGCAAATTTGATTGCGTCTTCCTTGAAGTAGTCGCCAAAGGAAAAATTGCCCAGCATCTCGAAAAACGTTTGATGCCGCGCGGTCTTGCCGACTTCATCGAGATCGTTGTGCTTGCCGCCGGCGCGCAGGCATTTCTGCGACGAGCAGGCGCGCACGTATTCGCGTTTCTCGATTCCGAGAAATACGTCTTTGAATTGATTCATGCCGGCGTTGGTGAAGAGCAGCGTTGGATCGTTGGCAGGCAGCAAGGGCGACGAGCGCACACGCGTATGGCCGTGCTGCTCGAAGTACCGCAAAAACTTTTCGCGAATTTCGTTTCCCGTCATAAATCAGAAGTCAGAAGTCAGAAGTCAGAAGTCAGAAAACAACTGACAACTGACTACTAACAAATGACTGATTTGTGAGTTTAGCACGCGCTTTATGAGTGAACGAAACA
>JBDUCB010000282.1:0-3540 GCA_040003695.1 bacterium | reverse complement strand
TTGAACTGCCACAAGTCACCGGTACCCACGCCGACTCCTTGCCGCATGGACGATCCAACAGCCTGCGCGTCGTGCCGGGAAATTTCAGAGAGCCGTTCCATCGACGTGCAGGAAATCGACGCTGCGTCACATACCGGCGTTGGCAATGTGCGCGACTCGATTATTGAAACTATCGGATTCGCGCCCGCGCGCGACCGCTACAAGATTTTCATCATCGATGAAGTGCACATGCTGTCGACGCCTGCCTTCAACGCATTGCTGAAGACAATCGAAGAGCCTCCCGAGCGCGTGGTCTTCATCATGGCCACCACCGAGAAGCAGAAGGTCCCGGAAACAATCCTTTCGCGTTGCCAGCAGTTTGAATTTCGCACTATTGCTACTGCAAGAATTCTCGACCGGCTGCGGCTGATTGCGGAAGCAGAAAAAATATCTATCGCGGATGACGCATTGCGCGAGATTGCACGTTCGGGCGAAGGCTCGATGCGCGACGCGCAGTCGGCGTTCGATCAAGTGATCAGTTTTGCCGGCAGCACGATTAAGAAAGAAGATATTGAGCTGGCGCTTGGTATAGCCGGCTCCGACATTTTGATTAGAGTGGTCAACGGCATCGCGAACAATCAACCGGCCGAAGCGCTGGCGGTTGTTGACGATGTTGTCATGCGCGGCCACGATCTGCGTAACTTTTGTCGCGATCTGCTGGCCCACTTCCGAGATTTGCTGGTGGCCAAAGTGTCAGGCAGCGAGGAGCTGATGGAGGCGGCGATTTGCGATAGTGCTGAACTTAAACGCCAGGCAGGCCTGTTCTCTGAAGCTGATTTGGTGCGCTTCTTCAATTCGCTTGCCGAAACAGAAAATCTTTTGCGCACTGCGTCACATCCACGCTATCAGGTCGAGATTGGCCTGGTGAAGTTGATGGAGATGCGCCGGCTGGAGCCGCTCAGCCAGTTGATGGACCGCCTCAATGCCGTGGAGATTGCATTGCGCACCGGCAAAGCGCCGAGTCCCAACAAGTCTGCGCTACCGACATCGTCTGGACCATCTCGGTCGGCCGCGACTGCGTCCTTGTCTGCGACACAGGTTCCCACCGGCAATTCGGCAGCAGTCGCTTCGCCTCAACGGTATGCCGGCGGATCTTCATTGGGAGCGGCGACCGGCACTGCTTTCGAAGCAGAAACAAGAACTGAAACGGAAATGGATTCCGAAAGTTCTGCGTCGCTCAGTGCCGATCTTGCTTCCGAACGAATTGATGCGGATGCGTCGCTGAACCGAGAGGCAAATGTTTCGGTAAGCAATTCGCCAATTGACCAAATCAAAGCGTCGCTCGAGAAAAGGCGCAAGATGTTTTTGGTGACGGCGCTCGAAGGCGCAGGTCGAGCTTCCATCGAGGGTAACGAATTGTTCGTAGAATTCGCGCCGGCTGACAGGCACTTGCGCGATACGCTGGCCAAAAGCGACAATATAAAAATCCTGCGCGAAGTTTGCAAAGAGATCACCGGAAGCGATCTGGGTGTGCGCTTTGTGATTGCTGATGGCGGAGGCGCAGATGCGCCGGTTTCAAAAGAAGAACTCGAGCGGCGTGAAAAACAGAAGCTGCGCGAACGAGCGGAAAAGGACCCGTTGGTCCAACAGATGCTGCGCACCTTTCGCGGCGAGATTGTTGACGTGAAACGCGTGGATCGCGATTAGGATTCCGCTATAGAATGGGTCCTGCTGCGGGTGACTGACTTCGCACCCTTTTGACAGACTTTGAAAACAAAGACCGGCACGCTTTGGGAGCCTGTGCCGGTCTTGTCCCGCCACGCTCACCCTTTTGACGTGGCGGATTCGGGACACTCTGGTTCCAACGAAACCAAAGTGTCCACCGGAGATGCACGCCGCTAAAGTGCATCTCCAGCACTCAAACGTTACCTGGTTTGTCTTCTACCTCCACGCCTTTGCTTTTCGGCGCGCGCCGGTGAATTGGGGAACGCGCCTTCAAAAGATCGTGGTGCCGCGAACCGATCACGTAAGCAAGGCCTTGATAAGTCATTCCCAACAACTGGGCCGCGTGGGTGACGCTGCCGTTTGCCTGGGCCAGCGCCTGGCGAATCAAGCCTGCTTCGAATTTCAAAACTTCAAGCGGGAAAGTGCAGGGTGTGTTGAAGACGGTTTCGGTCGCGACTTCCGGCTTTAATTCACCACGGATGTTGGCGAACACCTTGCGCGCAGCCGCGTTTAATCGCAGCAAAATGTCCTGGCTCTGCGATTTCGCAAGCCACTCACTGGCACGATCGTAAGCCGAATGCAACGTCTCAGCAGGAAGCTCGTCCAGCTCTTCAATCAATGTGAGCGCTGCCAGACCGGCTTTGTTGAGCGCGCCAACCTGATGACCAATCTCAATCGCTTTTTGAAAAGTAAACTGCGCGCGTGCGTTTTGCTTCAGCCGCGCGATGGCAGTGCCGTGAGTGATGAGCGCATCAGCCAGCAGACATTGGTGTCCGCTTTTTTCAAGTACGCGTACCGCCCCACGCGCCACCGCTTCCGCTTCTTTGAATTTCTTTTCTGCAATCAATACCTGCGCGCGTGTGTCGTCAATTTGAGCAATCCCGACCTTGTCCTTGATTCGAACTCTCAAACGGCGAGCCTGTTCCAAATACGCGTGCGCTTCCTTGAAACGGCCAAATTCTCGAAATAGGTTTCCTATGTTGTTCTTTACATCAGCGCGAAAGACGTTATTGCGCGCCAACTTGAAATGATGATCTGCTTTCTCATAATTATGTAGTATTCCTTTCAAATCGTTCTCTTTGTTCTCTGATGGCATTAGCTTCCGCAATACCATCGCGAGTTGGCTGTGGAAAGCTCCTTTTATTGCGTCGTTAGGAATTCTTTCGAATAGCGAACGATTTTCACTTAGGATACTGAGTGCTTTATTGAATCGTTCGGCCGACCATTCAACGATGGCAAGTCTAAGAAGAGTTCGTGCCCTGGTATTACCTTCAGACGTAAGCTTTTCGAGCGACTCAAGGAAAATAATTCGAGACTCATCCAACGCCCCTTCACGCCAGTAGCAGTAGGCGAGCTCAGCTCGCGCAGAAGCAGCTTTTTTTCGATCTCCGGTAGACTCGAAAAACGCAATACTCTCACTGATTAGATTTTTGGCGAACTCTTGGGCTTCCTTAATGCCTTCCTTGCTACCAATCCAACTGCTTAAGATTCCGGCGCACAGTAATACTTCGGCGGCGACCGAGGCATGAAGAGACTTGACGTCAGGCCGACCGCCTACGCGTTTCCATAGACGACCCATCATTTCCTTCGCGCTTTTGTAATCACCTCGATCCTTCAATTCTAAAGCCGCCTGACATCTGACCAAGGCTTCGTCGTTGGCGCTTAAGTGTGCGGTGCTGAGCTTTCGTGAGGTTATCCTCATGAGAATTAGACCCTTCTATGTGAGTGTAAGAGAACTTGCAACCTGACGGCACCGGATATTAGTTCGCCTCGGCCTCAGCTTGCAACAACTTCCTGAAGTTGGTCTATTCTGTTTTATGTAAGAAGTCTTGCATC
>JBDUCB010000096.1:0-3542 GCA_040003695.1 bacterium | reverse complement strand
CATCATCTGCTTCCGCATCGAAGTAAGGCGGCTGCAGAATGCCGGCCGGAAAAACGATCTCGTTAATTTGCGGATTGTAGTAAGCGTTCACTGTCGGCGGCGACATGCCCCATTCCATCCTGTCCACTGGCTTGCCAATTTTGTTGAAGTCGCGCCTTTTTTCAAATCCATTGGCGCGAAAACGGTTGTTAACGTAAGAGCCGCGATCAACCTGCATGGAAGAGTAGTCACGCCATTTGTCGGGGTAGCCAATCTTATTTAGAAAAGCTTCGAGCTTGACGATGGCTTGCTTGCGCGTGGCATCGCCCATCCAACTCAAAGTCCCGATATCACTTTTCAGCGCCGCTTCAAGATTTCGCACCATCTCCAGGGCGCGAGCTTTAGCGGCAGGCGGGAACGCTTTCTTTACATAAACTTCGCCGAGCGCTTCGCCCAAAACTCGATCAGTGCCGCCGACGCAACGTTTCCAGCGCGGTAAATTCTCGGTCGAGCCTTGCAGGATTTTGCCTTTGAAGTTGAAGTCTTCGTCAACAAACTTAGACGATAAAGCCGCCGCCGTATTGTTAATCAAGTGCCAGCGCAGGTAGGTCTGCCAGTCGGCCAATGACGTTGCAGTCAATTCCTGATTCATTGCTTTGAAAAAGTCCGGCGTGGCCACATTCACATCAGCTTTTGCCGGCACATTCATCCTCTGCAAATAAACAGGCCAGTCAAATCCGGGCGCGAGCGCGCTCACCTGTGCCACCGTCATGCGGTGATAAATGCGTTCCGGATCGCGCAACTCCACGCGCGTCATCGAGGTCGTAGCAAGTTTCGTTTCCAGCGCCAGCACGGTCTGCGCTTCAGTGGCTGCTTTCGCCGGATCGTCGCCCATCAACTCAAACATCTTTGCGACGTGCTTCAGATATGCATCGCGCGTGGCTTTGGATTTGTCATCTGTCTTGGTGTAGTAGTCGCGGTCAGGCAAACCCAGCCCGCCCTGGAAAACTTCGGCCGTAACTTCGGCGCTGTTTTTGAAGTCCTGAGTTGAGTCTGATGCGAACATCGCGCTGATGCCGAGAGAATGCAGATGCGCAATCTCGTCCTGCAATGCTTTTTGATCATTGATCTTTGCAATGCGGGCAAATTCGGGATTGAGCGGTGTTAAGCCTTCGGCTTCGATCTTCGCTTCGTCCATGCAGCTCGCGTAGTAATCGCCAACTTTTTGTTCGCTGCTGCCTTTCACGGCTTTAGTATTTTTCGCGGCGGCATCGAGAATTTCGTGCAGGGCGTCACGATTTTTCTCGTTCAAAACATTCGCTACACCCCAGCTCGGGAACGCTCCCGGGATGGGATTCTTTGCCAACCAGTTGCCGTTCGCATATTGATAAAAATCGGTGCAGGCCTTTGCGTTTGGATCGATGCCGGCAACGTCAAAGTTATGTCCGTTTTGTCCGAATACAGTCATCATGCTCAGCGCGATCAACAACGCGAAGGCGGTAAAAGATTTTTGCGAGTTAGTCATACGGCGCTCCACTATTTCGTACTAAAGTACGTTTGAGTTAAAGAGAATCGTTGGATGTTGTTTGAGCCAAAGGGAGACTTGCGAAAATGTTGCGATTACGCGCGTCAATTCGAGTTTTTAACAGTATACGATCAGATCCTAACCATGCGCTATTCGCATACTACGCGCCGCCACAAAAATAGTTTCGCTGCGCAGCGCTGCTCTGGAATTCACAAGCCGACAGCCAGGCGCGCAGACGTCTCTTGTGCATACAATTTACCTTTGCGAATCTTTGCGGCTGCTTCGCGCACTTTGCGGTTTTGTTTTTTTAACCGCAAAGCACGGGAAGAACGCGCAAAGGGCCGTTAAAGTAATTGAGGATCATTCGGCACAATATAGTCGCAATACTTGACTAATTAGCCGCTTTGGAATAGAAACCACGCGCTCGATTTAATAAAACGCGAGGAGTCGACTTATGAAGAAGTTGTTCGTATTGATTTCGATGTTGATCGTTGTGGCTGCATGCACCGCGCCTTCAACGAATCAAGGCAATGTGAATACAAGTACCGCTTACGAGAAACCGTCTGCGCCGGCAATGACGGAAGCGGATGCGATTGCGAAAGAGAAAGCGGTCTGGGATACGGTCAAGAACAAAGATTATGACGCGTTTGGCAATATGCTCGCCAATGATGAGATGGAAGTTACTGCTGACGGCGTCCTCCAGAAAGCCGGCTCGGTCTCAATGGTCAAGGATTTCGAACCCAGTGAGATTACTTTCAGCGACTGGAAGTTCTTGTCGATTGACAAGGATGCCTGGGTGATAACCTACACGGTGAACGTCAAAGGGAAATACAAAGGAAAAGAAATGACACCGGCTACGGTCCGCGGCAGCTCCGCATGGGCGTATCGCGATGGCAAGTGGATAGCTGTTTATCATCAGGAGTGTGACGTGATGAATATGCCACCTCCTCCTCCTGCCGCGACGAAAAAAGCGGCGGCACCTGCCACCACCCCGGCATCGATTACTACCACATCAGATGTAATCGCAAACGAAAAAATGGTTTGGGATTTTTTTAAGGCGGGACAGTTCGATGCTTTTGCGTCGATATTGGCGACGGACGCGATCGAAGTCGAGCCTAATGGGGTTTTTGACAGAGCCGGAATTGTGAAAGGCATCAAAGACTTCGATTTCTCAAAGACCACAACCAGCGAATTCAAGTCGCTCAGCATCGACAGTGATGCTGCTTTAGTGACCTACTTGTTGACAAATCCGGGAGCAAAACCGGAACAGGAGCGACATTCGACTATCTGGGCAATGCGTGGTGGAAAATGGTTGGCGGTGTTTCATCACGGCACTCCGGCCGCGCACGCGATGAATGCAAATATGCCCGGCATGAGTATGTCACCAGGCACGCATGCGATGACTTCGCCTTCTCCAAAGTAAAGCGCAGATTCTCTCCGTGCGAACTCTGTGTACTTTGTGTCTCTGTGGTAACAGTTCGAGTTGTTCACCACAGAGTCACAGAGGACACAGAGCGCGCACAAAGTCTCGGCCCACACTATCGCTCGATTTCTGGATCTGCTTCGCGACCCGCGAGTAGTAAATAAGAATAAAGCGCGACGCCCGTGACGCCAGCGACGGTGAATTTGATCGCTGCCGGAATCGGCGCCGGTGAGATGAAGCCCTCAATAATTCCGGCGACCACCAGCAACGCAGCCACGCCCATCATCAAACGGCCTGCCTCTTTTCCGCGACTCTTCAACGCGTCGCCGCGCGACAAGTCGCCGGGAATTACGAGCGCGCTGCCGATCAACAGCCCTGCACCGCCGGCAATGAAGATGCAAGTCAACTCAATCACGCCGTGGCCCACCATGAATGTCAGTAAGTCGTTGCCAAAACCAGCTCGATAAGTTAGCGCTAACACCGCGGCAATCGTGGCGCCGTTATAAGCGAGATAGAACAACGTTCCTACGCCGAACAGCGCGCCGAAGGCGAACGTGTAAATCGTCACCTGAATGTTGTGAGTAAAAATTGAACTCGCGCCAACCTGATTGGCCT
>JBDUCB010000392.1:0-3556 GCA_040003695.1 bacterium | reverse complement strand
GGGTTTGTCCTGCCATCTGCCGTCTGCCGTCTGCTGCTTATTTTTCTTCTGCTCACTGCTCACTGCTCACTGCTCACTGGCACGGGGCGCGCGCAGCAAATGGTCGACAAAATGGTCGCCACTGTCAACGCATCTGGCCAAACCCGTTGCCAGGTTTGTTTGATAACTTATTCAGATCTGATTTGGCAGTTGGCGTTGCAGCCGGACACAGTGCTGGCAAATCCTTCGTCAGAAGAATTGAATCACGCACTGACCTTGATAATCGATCAGCGGCTGATTCTTGAGGAGGCGGAGAAACTTCCCTCGATTGCCCCGACGCCCGAAGAAATAAAGGCCGCGCGCGATGAACTGGCGAAAGCCTTTCCGGATTTCAAATCGCGATTGCAGGGTGTGGGCTTAACTGCAGAGAAGCTTGATGAGATTCTCGATCAGCGCGTGAAGATTGAGAAGTATCTTGATTTTCGTTTTCGTAATTTCGTGGTTATCACCCAAACCGAAATCGCTGATTACTACCGCGACGTTTATGTGCCGCGACTGCGAAGCCGTGCTCCAGGTCAAATCGTTCCCACGCTGGAAGAAGCGCGCAGCGGTATAGAAAAAACGCTGACGGAAGCAAAAATTGAAACCGACACCGACGCTTTCCTCGACAACGCTCGCGAGCGCGCTGAGATTGTGATGTTGAGTCCGGTTTAGTACAGCCTCACATTCCCGCCCATTAGCGTTCATTAAGTCTTGTGTTTTCCAGCAGCTTGTAATAATAAGTCGTCCAAATATTTGACTTACCCGTTTACCTGATTCATTTAGGGCGCGAGGTTTTTCGCATCACGCTCCCTGGCTCCCGCGGCTAAATCCGCGCTGGATTTGTCCATTACTCACTACCTTCCCTTGCCGGTTGCGGCCGGCACTCACAGGAGGTCGCAATGGGACTTTTCAACTCCACAGTTCTCGACGTAATTATTGGACTCGTTTTTGTTTACCTGCTGCTGGCAATTCTTTGTACTGCAGCCAACGAATGGCTGGCTGCTTTTACACGCAGACGCGGAGATATGTTGCGGCGTGGCATCCAGCAGCTCCTCGGCGGTCAGCCCACCCCAAAGAGTGGCGACGCGGACGGCTTTCTACAGGAATTCTACGCGCATCCTCTCATCACCGGCATGATGCATGATGATAATCATCCCACCTATATTTCGCCACGTAATTTCGCGGCGGTGGTGATGGACGTGACCACGACGAACATATCAGCGACAGTGTCTTTTGAAAGTTTCGAGACTGATGTGAGTGCGCTACCTGAGGGCAAAGTAAGGAAGACTCTGCTGGCTTTGTTGCAGCGCTCCAATAACAAGCTTGATGCCGACGCGGACAGCCGGCTGGAGTTATCACAACAGGCGATCGAAGGTTGGTTTAACGACGCGATGGACCGCGTCAGCGGTTGGTATAAACGCAGAACCCAGCTCTGGACAATCATCATTGCCACCGCACTCACTTTATTCGCCAACGCCGACACTACGCACATTGCCCAGCGTCTTTGGACTGACCCAGTGCTCAGGAGTGCCGTACTTGAAGAAGCAAAAGTTAGGGCCCAAAAGCCCGGGCCGACTATCTCCGTGGAATACGAAGACGAGGACGATCCGACCAAGTCTACGGTAACGCGCAGTGAAGGCAACCAGGTGACTGGCCAAGAGCGCGAGGTGTTGGGCCAATTGCTGGGTTGGCGCGGGTCGCTGAAGGACAATACCTGGAGAGACTGGCTTGAGCGCATTCTTGGTTGGCTTATGACGGTGCTTGCGCTCTCGATGGGCGCGCCGTTCTGGTTTGATATTTTGAACAAGTTCATGAACGTGCGCTATGCGGGCAAGTCGCCGGCCGAGGCTTCAAAGAAGCCGGAGAAAATCGAAGCGACGGTTCGGGCTTGAGGGAAAAGGAGGTATGCAAGATGGACGCTTTAAGAAGATTTCAAGCTGTACTGCTAATCGCGGCTATGCTCATCCCGAGCATGCTTACGTATGGCATGACTCTCGCGCTGACGAAGGGATTCGTCAAGAAATATAAAGATAAGGTGACGATCAGCACCAGCCTCCGCATCGATGAGCATCATCTTGAGCCAAACGACGTTGCTGAAGACGGCGATATCCACATGGCCGGGCGCGACACAGTGGTCCTTTTGCCGATGGTGGCTGAAATTCCGAACGGCAGGAACGAGAAAGATGCACTGCAGTTTCTGCTGGACACTTCGCCCGGTCAGCAAGTAGACATTACCGGCGTGTGGCGTCTGTGGGTTGAGCATCCCAGCGCTGAAGGGACATTACAAACTCAGGGTGATTCGGTGCAGGTGCCGAGCGATTCAAATCCGAAACATGTGTTTGAGATTCATCCCATCGCAAAGTTTGGCAGCTTCAATTGCCTCGATTCCTTCCTGCCGATAGTAGACAATCAAACTCATGCAACAGAGGAATACGAAGCGACTCCCGCGGCGACGGCGTTTCCCCATTACAAGTCCCGTACTCTAAAGATTTGGCGATCAAATACAGCCATCATGCTCAACAGCAAGAAGGCTGTTTATAACTACACCGATTTCTTCATTAAGCTGGCCGGCAAGCCGAAGGATGTCGGTGATGGATTCATGGTCTTCGCGCAAATTTCCGCCACCAAAAACTTTGCCGAACCACTGCTCGTCGAAGGCATGCGGCGAATGATTTTTGCAAAAGACAGCCCGCCTGCAAACAAGGTGAAGAACCTGGTCAAGGGAGATAAACTTCATGTGCTGGGCGTGCCGCGCGTCAATCTTCACGAAGTGTTTGATGTAGCCAGCAATCTCGCAGTCGGTGAGGAATTCTCAGAGCCGATGCCTTACGAGATGATTATTGTGGCGATACTGAAGTGACCTGGATCTTTATTCCCGTAGGTCGAAATCACGCCGGGCGGCGCAGGTAGGAACGAAGTTGCGGCGGCGTGGCCTTGCGTACTAACGCAGCTTTTGCTTTCCACTCCATCGCGCGACTAAGCTCCGTCAGGAAGTGGGTCTCGCCTGATTCCAACACTGTGATTGGTTCACCATTGCGATAGAGAATGCGGTTTGCGGTGTGCGCAGTAATACGGCCGCCGGGCGTGATGAGGCCGACGAGGTTCAGTGGATCGGCGGCGCTAATTGAGATCAAACTTTCCTGCGTTGACCCTTCAAGCGTTTGTCCGTCAGTAATTCCCGCTTGTAGACCGCCCCTGAATAATTCTTCAGTTGTTCTGCCACTGCGCCTGATCGCTCGCAACATTCCCACCGCTTCGGGAAGTGCAAACTGTTCGCCTGAAATTCCCGCCACAAAGCGGCCGCCGCGAATCTCGCCGCGCGCTTCGAGTCGATGATACATGCGCAACAGCACGCGCCAGGGCATGGCGATTCCTTCGCGTTCGAGGAGCCGTTTGAAAACAACGCCGTAGCGTTTAAGCAGGATGCGCGCTATCGCTTCTACGGTTTCAGGATCGAACGTCGCTGAGGAGCCGAAGCCCTCCCTAACGGTCGGGCTACTGCCCCGGGCGGGCGAGACGTCCGCGTTCCCAGTAT
>JBDUCB010000323.1:0-3573 GCA_040003695.1 bacterium | reverse complement strand
CCAAGTAATTTGACAAGCACATAGTTGTAGTCTTGGACTTTGGACTTTGGACTTTGGTCTTTGTCCTTTGTGCTTTGATCTTGGAACTTGGGACTTGAAACTTGAGACTTGAGACTTGGTTTGGCCATCGGTCGTTCATACAACGGTGCCTCGTCCGTTAACGCCTCGACCGGAATGTCCGCTACTGTTTCGCCGTTATGAAGCACGCGCATCTTACGCTCTTCGCGAACGCGGCCTATGACCACCGCATCCAGATCCCACTTACGGAAAATATCGACGACCTCGCGTTCTCGGCCTGAGTGCGCGACGATCAGCATTCGCTCCTGCGATTCGGAAAGCAGCATTTCGTACGCCGTCATGCCCGCCTCACGTTGTGGAACTAGAGTCAGATCTATCTCCACGCCGGTTCCCGCGCGCGATGCCATTTCGCAGGATGACGACGTCAAGCCTGCCGCGCCCATGTCCTGAATGCCGGCCACAGCGCCGCTGCGCATCGCCTCGAGGCAGGCCTCGAGTAATAGTTTTTCCAGAAACGGATCGCCAACCTGGACCGTCGGACGTTTTTCCAGTGCCTCTTCGTCAAACTCTGCCGAGGCCATGGTTGCGCCGTGGATGCCATCGCGTCCTGTCTTTGCGCCGACATAGAGAATCGGATTGCCGACACCGCTCGCTTTACCAAAAAAGATTTGATCGCGTTTCAGTATTCCAAGAGCGAAGGCATTGACGAGCGGATTGAGCGAGTAAGCGTCGTCGAACGCGACTTCGCCGCCGACGGTAGCGACGCCGAACGCGTTTCCATAATGCGCAATGCCCCCGACAACACCGGCGAGTAATGAACGATTGCGGCGTCCATGCTGTGGGTGGTCCAACGAGCCGAAACGCAAACTGTTCAGGGAGGCAATCGGTCGCGCGCCCATGGTAAACACGTCACGCAGAATGCCGCCCACGCCGGTGGCCGCGCCCTGAAACGGCTCAATAAATGAAGGATGATTGTGTGATTCGATTTTGAAAGCTATGCACCAGTCGTCGCCAACATCTACGACGCCGGCATTTTCACCAGGCGGTACCACGATGCGCTCTCCGGTGGTCGGCAGCCGGCGCAAATGAATGCGCGAAGACTTGTAGGAGCAATGTTCCGACCACATCACCGAAAAGATGCCAAGCTCGACAAAGCTCGGTTCACGGCCCAGCAGCGACTTGATGCGTTCAAATTCGTCCGAGGTGAGGTTATGAGCGGAAACTATTTCGGGAGTGATCGGTTCCATAAAAAGTGATGAGTGATGAGTGCTGAGTGCTGAGTGAAAAAGCAAATGGGTAGACGCTTTCTACTCAGTACTCATCACTCAGTACTCATCACTTTGTCTATAGCCGCACGCAATTCGTCGACTTTGATGCGCCCCAAACTTTTGTAAACGACTTCGCCTTTTGCGTTGTACAGAAATGTCGCCGGCAACGCACCACCCCACTTTGGGTCAACCATATTGATGGCCGGCTCGGGATCAGACATATTCAGCAGGTAAACGGGCATTTGCGCATGCATCCGGCGCAGAAATTTGGGCACACCAGTTTTGATGTCCGCCAAATCATCCAAAGTTACCGCGATGAAATCGAGTCCTTTTGGGCGATACTCCGCATCGACTTTCACGAGGTCGGGAAACTCGTCGCGGCACGGATCGCACCAGGTGGCCCAATAGTTAACTAACAGCGGTTTCGCATCGTCACGCTTAAGTACAGCCTGCAAACCAGCTGCATCAACCGCGACGACCGCGGGCCTTGCTTTCATTGTTTTGCGTTTTCGCTGTTGGGCAAAAACGGAAACGCTCGAAAGCAGAATGCCCAGCGCCGCTGTTAGTAAAACTAATCCCTTTGCCTGGACCATCCCCTTATGCACGTTTGATCGAACAACCGAAAGCCATAGCGGTGGTCTTCGCAATGGGCTTTCCGGCCAGCGCCTCGTCGAGCGCCGTACGCAGGTCACTGGAATTTACTTGCGTGACGACTTTGTTGTTGTCGATACGACCGTGGTATTGCAGCTTATTGCTCGCGTCAAGGAAATATGCTTCCGGCGTGTGCGTCGCTCCGAGCGCGTCGGCAATCTTGTTGCCGTTATCTTTCAGGATTACGAATGTCAGGTTGTGTGCGGTTGCATGCGCCTTCACCGAGTCGGCTGGTTCAGTGACATTTGAGTTGATGCCGATGATGTTAATGCCACGCGTTTTGTAATCCTGCGCCAGCTTTTCCATGCGTTCGTTGTAAGCGTTAGACACCGGACATTGCACGGCGATGAAGATCAGCACCGTGCCATTCTTCCCTTTAAGCGATTCCAATGCATGATCCTTGCCATTGGTGTCGGGCAGACTGAAATTATCAATCGTCGCGCCGATGGGCGGCGGCATGGGCAGATCCGGATGCAAAGCACGCGCGGGAAAAGCGGTCGCCATCACAAACAAGGCGACCAGGCTGAGAGAAACAGCGAATAGTTTTTTCATGAGCGGAACTCCTGTCGGAATGATTAAAGGGGAAACGGAGACGAAAGATTACCAGCCGCGAACGAGCGGTGGCAAGAGAGCAGTTCACCCTTGGTAATGTCCTAATCTAAAAGAATAGTGAAACGATCCACTAAATCACACTAAGCAACACTAAATATTTTCGTGAACTTTCGTGTACTTCGTGGATCGTTTTTATACTTCGCTAGTCTTTGCGAAGAGTAACAACGACCAGGATAGTCAAAACAAACGTGACAAGGGCGGACAAGAGACAAAACTGGCAGAAGTGTTTGATGACGAACGCTTGTAGATAGAGCAGCCAGAGCGTGGTGACGAACATTAGCCCGACAACCGCGGTTAACAGTTTGGCTGCCGATTTGTAGCCGTAGGCTGCGAGTACCGCGAGGCTAAAAACTGTAAAGTAGGCGGCAGCGCCGATCATCGCCAGCGGTACACCGCCGACTGATGCGTAAGAACTGCTCAACACCTCCGAACAACCGCTCACGATTGTGCAACGAACGCTGCGGCCTGAAAGATGCTCGACAGTGAGATAGATGGCGTCAGCAAGGCCAACCAGCGAGACCAGCGCTGCGAATGCATAAAGCAACGTACGCCGTCGAGGTTGTACTGGTTGATTTGCGTCTGGCGAGCTGGTCACGAAGATTGGAACAATGCTTGTCAGAACCACCCTGCGTCAGCAGGTGGTGACTCCCGTAATACCTAAGATCCCGATAAGCCACCCGCTGGCGCAGGTGGTTCTGACGTTAGCGCAGCTTTATTTGGCCTTGAGTTCCGCGTTAATCAAGTCTCGCAGCTTATCAGGTGCCAGCGATTCAAACGGCACTTCGCGGCCGTTCATGAAAACCGTCGGGGTCCCGCTAACGCCCAGCGCATGAGCTCGCTTGCCGTCAAGAAAAATGCGTTGCGCGACCGCCTCACTCGAGCTGTCGCTTCTGAATTTTTCCAGGTTCACGCCGATCTTTATGGCGTAGTCTTCAAAGATGGGACGCGCATCGAATACGTCATGCCAGGCCTTTTGGTTCTCGTAAAGCATGTCGTGCATCTCCCAAAACTTTCCCTGCAAGCC
>JBDUCB010000432.1:0-12166 GCA_040003695.1 bacterium | reverse complement strand
TTTGCCGGCGAGGCTACCGTTGTTGATGCGACATTAGCGTCGGCATTCGGTGCGCTCGGCCTCGCGTTAGAAGGTTTTCGTAACGAGCTAGTCGCAGCGCCGATCGGCGTGTTCGGTTTCTCATTGGCTGGCGCAACAATGGCAGGAACTGAAACAGGAACTATTTCCACCGGTTTCGCATTCGCAGGTTTCGGCGCCGCGTTCGCAGTTTCCGAAGCAACTGGTGCATTCGGATCACCAATTACTCGCCCCAGCTTCGCGGCTAAGGTTGGATTGAGTTCCTGCAATTTCTTGTAGATGTCGTTCGACGGGCCGGTTCGTCCCAGCACGTAGTAGGTGAGTCCCAAACGGAAGTAGGCTTCGTCCCAATCGGGTTTTATCTTCACCGCACGCTTAAACGAATCTGCGGCCAGGTTGTAGCCTTTCAACTTCCAGTAAGACATTCCCAGCATGTAATTAGTTAGTGCATCGTCTGGGTTCAGTTTGTTTGCCTGTTTAAAAGCTAGAATCGCGTCGCCCACGTTGCCCGCGTTGTATAAAGCGAGGCCGGCGTCAAAATTCTTTTGTGCTTCTGACGGAACAGACGAAGCCACATCAGTGTTTGCCGCAGACGTTCCTGCGGTCGTTCCGGCCGTTGTGTGATTTTTTGCAGCGACATCGTCACTTGCGGGGCTGCTGGCGACTGCGGAAGATTTCTCAATCGCCTTTACGTCTGGACTGCTACTGGCTGTCTGCGCCAGCGCGCTGTGAAGGGGAGCGAAAGCCAGTAGTGGAAATATTCCGGCTAAAAATAATTTCTTCATAGGTAGTACCAATTTTGGAATTTCGCGGATTCTACTCGCGGAATTGTTACTCGGGGAATTGTTAATCGCGCCTGATATGCGTATTTTGGTGCGGAACGCCGCAGGTTGAACTAATGCGCCGGATCATACACCAGGTTTCCAATGAATGGTAAGTGGATTTAACAAGGGCATGGCGACCATCCTGGATTTTTCCGATATTGGCGGGATCTAGGAGAAAACGGGCGATTAAGGTGCGGTAGTTCCATCCCCCTAACCCAACCCCTAGCCCAGTATAAGAAATCCACGTATATCTCAAACGACAAATCACACAACAATTCCAAGTTGAGCCGAAAGCGCGTCACTTTCAACCAACCTGCAACTTGGCCGTCACAATGGTTGTTCTTTTTCATTCAGCATCTTCCTGCCAAAAGACTGGAATGGCATGTACCTCTCTTCGCTGCCGCAGCGCATACTTGAGTGCCTTTACAACTCCGCCGCCCTTACCAGACCAAAAGGCGAAGACGATCCCGCACAGATCAACCATATGCCGGTTTCTAATCGCACTCGCGGTCTTGCGTTTCGGTAGTTGCAACTCGACGATTCGAGCCAGTTGCTCGAGCCGGGGCTGAACCCACTGGGGCTGCTTAAATCGCGTGTAGGGAACAACTGCCCAACAGATCTCACTGTTCTCCAGCAACCATTCCATGGCCCATTGATCGATGCCACGAGCAGTGCCAACCAACCAGGTTCGACCCTGCGACAGAAATGGCGACAGATGCTGCTCGAATAATGCGCGCGCCGTTGCGCGATCAATATCGAGCGAACCAATGATCATGATCGAGCTTTTGACCGTCACAAAAAATTAGAAACCCTCGACACAACGGATACTTCGTGCAAAGCAGGGCATCATATGCGAGAGTGTCCAGTGCACAAAATAAGGGCAGCCCAGCGGGACTGCCCTTACTCTTCATAAGATAGTGGTGAGCCGAGCAGGAGTCAGCAGCCAACGAGTGCAAATTTTATTGCACTCGCGTGCTTGCCAGAGAGAGGAGGGTAACCACGCCGGCCTTTCTGTTTTTGCCCTTGGCGACCAGGCGGTAGCCGACGCCCGGAGTGACGACATTCCAGATTGCTCGTGTATCGGTCACGGCGACGGCTGAAGAGAGATCCCCTAATTTCGCAAAAGGAATCTCTTCTCCCGGACGCACAAAGCCAGTAATCCAGACAACGCGTCCCTCGCGATCCGCTTGCAACGCAACGGTAGAGTAGTCGGTCGCTTTAAGAGCCCAGGCTTCTTTGCGACCGCCTTCACGCTCTTCGTTTTCTTCTTCGCGTTCTGCGCGCGACTCGCGCGACTTACGCGTTCTGAGGCGATCGAGTTTCGCGTGGGCCTCTTCGAGACTCGTTCCAATACCAACGCCGAGAATGGAATCAATGACGCGCGCCTGTTCGGCTTTTTGCCCCAAAGCAATCGGCGAGGCGAAAGCGAGCATGACGAGCAGAAACAAAAAGGGCAAGACCGGCCCTGCGAGAGGGCCGGCCTGCCGAGTTTGAGAAAGCAGTTTCATCCTTGTCAATTCAGTCCCGCTAGTAATGGATCTGAATGTTCCCTTGAGTTAGCACACCGTCACGCATTGACGTCACGGGCCCCATAATGACTATCTTGAACTTGTCATTACCAATGCCGGGCTCGCCGTTGTCTTCAACGTCCACCTGGAACGTTACCATGCTGCTGCCAACGTGGCCCGTCCCCGTAAACATCACCTTGTTCGGACCTGTCTGCGTGAAGCTGGTGATGCTGTCCGAAACCAGATGAATGTCTTGCTCCTTGTCCCAGTAGTTCAAGTGACCGCTGGGTACGGGATCGGCGTTAAAGCCAAAGTTGATGACCTTACCCATGATGCTGCCACCGCCCGTAACCTTGAGCGCTGTCTGTGACGGCGACGGACTAGGGGACGGCGAGGGACTGGGCGATGGTGATGGCGATGGACTCGGCGAAGGCGAGCAGTTTGCAATTGTGTACTGCACACCACCGCGAGTTAGATCGCGCTTGGCGTTGGCCTGCGAAGTAAACGACTGACCGCGCAGCCCCACTAACACCGAACCGTCTCCGACAGCCGGACCATGAGTGACAAACGGATTAAGTTTGCTGGTAGAGACTTTGACGGTGATTGTTTTATTGACGGTGTCAAAGCTTCCGCTATCAGCGTCGCCTCGCCTGGTGTAGGTGATCGTCCCGTCAGAGTTTCTCACCGCCGTGCCGAACGAGAACGTTGACGTTTGAGAGGGATCGGTTGACGCGCGCACATAGAACTGGTCACCACGATCGGAGAGTCCGTAAGAATAGTCTCCGGTCGCACTGAGCTTCGACTCAGGCGCGTTCGCGGTGAAATTCATGCGCCAGTTGTTTACGCCCGGTGCAACATCCGCCGCGCTCAGCGCCGAGACTTTCATCGTCGCGACAATCACCGGACCGGTGGGCGAGGTCTCGCACGAGTACTTAATGGAAAGAATGTCGAGCGGATCATCGGTCGCAGTCACGACCAAAAGTCCATCCGATACGTCGTCCCTAAAGTCAGTGACCTGCTCACCGCCTGGTCCTGGCTGCGCTGGTGGACCCGGATCAAATGGCCCTGCGCCCTGGACCGGCGCCGGAAGGGTGCCTCCCTTAATGCTCGGCCCGGTAATCTGGCGCGTCACATAAGTATGACCGTCAAAGTCGTTGTGATCGTCGGTGTAGTCGATGACGGCCGCACCTCTTGGATCAAAAGAAATCTGGAAGTAATCGAGCAGATTTCGATTTGCTGTTCCCAGTGTTCCTCCCGTCGAGATGTTGCTGGCGTGAATGAAGTGATCACTCGCGGCAATCTGACGGAAGGTTGGCTGGGACTGATTCGCGTCGAAGCTCTGCGCGAAAAAGACTTTCCAGTTGGCGTTGTCATTATTAGTTGCTTCGGTGGTGCCGTACCAGGCGATTCCCACAGAGCCTGGCGTTGGTCCAGTTTCCATCCACGGGAGCATGCTCGTCTTTGTTTCCGGACCATCGCTCACACGTACGCGCTGGCTCCAGTTAACTCCCTTGTCGGTGGAATGCCGCAGGAAGACGTCTTTGCCGTCCGAGTAGACGACGTAGGCCGTTCCATTCGGCGTACCATCGTCGGCAACCTTAACGACAAAGAAGATGTTGGCTACGCTTGACTCTGGGGCCGCCTGATGGCAATCGTAAGTTAGCGGCTCGGCGAGAGGAGTTGGCGGCGTGCCCACGCAAACCTGGCCGGTGCTTCCGCTGATATAGACAGTGCCGTCCGCCTGGTGCACGTCAATCGAGCCAACCTGACCAATCGTTCCGGCTGTCTTTGCCGGTCCGAAGGTAATCCCTCCGTCATCCGAACGTTGAATCATAGTAACGGCCGGCGCCACGGTACGATATAAGAGATACACGGTGCTGCTACCGAGGAATTCTTCCCACTGGCGGTCATCACCGGGCGCGCCGCCCGTGACATTGCCAAGTGGATTCAACGTGAAGGTCTGTCCTCGATCAGTCGAGTTTCCCGTCGAAATGTTTGCGGCCACCAAGCTTGAAAAAGCAAGGGTGGCAGGGTTACCCGCTGCGGGAAATCCCACGGCAAGATCGACGTCTCCACCTCCGTCAGCGCCAACAGCAGTTTGGTCCATGCCTGTGAACGAATCTGGCTGCCCGCGATAGATGGGATGACGCATGAGCGGATCGTATGTGGGGCTGCCGGGCTGTAGATCGAAGTACCACAAATCCACGCCGGCGGGAACGCCACGAATACCCGTGACATAGTGATTGCCGAACTTGTCTGTGCGGCTGCTGGGCTCGCCGTCGCGCGCCGCCACGGGCGCCTTCACAGTTACGTTTGAGCTAAACGAGAGTCCGGTCTTCAGATAGTTCGCGTTGCGACCCGTCGGTTTATTCTGGGCCATCGCCGTGCCTGTATAGGCGTCTCCAGGTGCGACCGAGAAAAAGACAGCATGAACGAAGTATCTGCCGGTGCCCGTTGAGCTCGGATCGATGGTTGTGCTCTCTTCCGTACCAGGAGCGCCTCCGTTTGCCCCCGAAGCCGCGATCGGGTCAGTACTGTCGAGTACGCCGTTGTTGTTGGCGTCATAGTGGACGTAGAGATCGTAATCGCTCGCCGGAATCGTCCATGCGATCTTTATCGCAATCAGTTTGCCCGTCCAGTCGGTACTTAGTCCCGTGACATTGAGCGCGTAGACGTCGCAATTGACGCCATCTACGCAAGTAGATTCGTTCGCAGATGAGCCGCCGGTCGCCGGGCCCGTCCAGGTATTAGTGGGACCTGAGGGGCCTATGCTTCCTGACGCCGGAGTCGCCGCCAGCGAAGACGGCCAGGGAAGAAAAATCGTCGCCAAAGCGAAGACCAATGCAACAAGAGCAATGCCCGAAGCTGTAAGCGCAGATATCTTGATGAGCGAGGTCTTAAAGCTGCTTCTCTTTTTCGCTCTCTTGCCACTTGCAGTCGTACCTGACACGTGATGGAACGCCGAACTGTTTTGGGTACTGAACCTCATGGTGTTAACTCCTCAATACGGCGAATCACCCTTGGCAAAGTCGCGCCGAACGGCGATGCCATCTGGGAATTGCGAGTCAAACACGGATTTCATAGCCACATGGTATTGTTTGAGGTTGAGTAATACTTGAGTCGGATCCTTGAGTTCTTTAAAGACTTTTAACTTTACTGTTGGCAGGGTTTGCCTGCCCCACGATTGAATAGGCAGACGATGAAAACTGGCAGTCGGCGACACCAACGTTGCGGCTCGGAAGGGCGACAGGGAAGGATCAGCCTGCAAGGATAAAATCGAAATTCATGGGCAGGCCTGACGTATCGGATCTAGTGAAAGGAAAGTGTGAGGCGATTACTCTTTGGTCGAAATATTGACAGCAGCGTCGTCTCAAGATTGTCATAAAAGAAAAGCGGCTGGCCTCATAGCCAACCGCGATTGATGTTTTTTCTCAGGAAAAGTGGTGAGCCGAGCAGTACTCGAACCTGGGCCCAGAAGACTGCGAAGGATGATGAGGTTCGGCAAAATAAATGTCACTGTCAATTCTGCGTCAGCTAATGGAAGCGCGATCTAATAGATGTCTTGGATAGGTATAGCCATGAAATGGCAGCAACAAAAACAAGGAACCCTATCCATCCATATACCCGAGCTAAACCGGAGTAACCGGCTAAGAACTGTATAACTGTCAAGTGGAGCCCCACGAGCAGTGTAAGGATCACGAATACCAGCCACGCCTTCCTTGCCCACTCTTTGCGAAATAACAATCCGGCCCCAATAACGATCGAAGACACACCAAAGAGCAAATCGAAGAAGGTGAGAGCCAGTTGAGTTATGAGTGTAAAGAAGCCATAGCGTGTGGAAACGATTGCGATCAGTGTCGACGCCCCTTGCCCTAAGTAAGACAGCCCGAACAGAAGCGCGAACATCGCAAACAGGATTATCAACAAAGGCGCTCCAACCTTGTCTGGAGCGGATTTCCCTTCAGCAGGTTTCTCAGAAGCTCCCATAAATTAAAATTTTGAGCGTTCGTGTTGTTTCGTGTGATTTCGTGGATCGGTCTTAAATGAACAATGGGAACGGATCCACGAACATACACGAAACGGCACGAAGAGGGCGACTCTACCTTGTTCTAATTGTAGTGGTGAGCCGAGCAGGCCCGAACCTGCGACCCACCGGTTAAGGGCAACGGCCTCTACAATCAAACGCTGCTTGGGGCTGGTTAGTGATCAATCCCCATCGGTCGGCAGTGACCTGATTTCAACTCTCTGCGTTATCCTCGGCGTCCTCTGCGTCTCTGCTGTGAGTGGCTTTGCTCGAATATTAACCGCTGAGACGCAGAGTGCGCAGAGAAGAAAACTCAAATTAGGGCACTACCCATCGGTCTTGAACGTTCGATGATTGCATCAAAGTCAATTCGCGCAGGTAAAGTGCCGAGCGTCAGATGTTGCCCATTCGCCAGACGCGAAGCACAGAAGGCTTCCCGCACTGCCGGATGACCATGTTTCAAGAGCACGGAAGCCTGAAGCGCAAGACCGAGAGATTCGACAATTCTTCTGGCGTTGACTTCGCTATTACTCTTGTCTGACAGCTCCAAGTTGATTCGTTCCAGCAGTGTATCGTAGCGATCGTCAATGCCTTTACCGGTATCGAGTTCTGCAAAAAGCGCTCTGACTGTTTCCGGTTCCTTGCGCATCGCTCGCAACACGTCGAGACACTGCACATTGCCGGAGCCCTCCCAAATCGAGTTGAGCGGCACGTCGCGATACATCCGCGGCAGCGGAGATTCTTCGACGTACCCGTTGCCGCCGAGACATTCGAGCGCTTCAGCGACCACCGGGATGGCGCGTTTCGTCACCCAGTATTTGCCGATGGCTGTCGCCACTCGGCTGAAGTGGCGCTGAGTTTCATCGTTGGGCGCTTCATCGAAGCTGCGTGCCAGGCGCAGCGCAAGCGCGACCGCGGCCTCGGATTCAAGGCACAAGTCAGCCAGTACGTTCTTCATTAGCGGCTGATTGATGAGCCGGTCGCCGAACGCATAACGATAATGTGCATGATGGAGTGCTTCCGCCACGGCGCGCCGCATGGTGGCGGATGAGCCAAGCACACAATCAAGCCGCGTGTGGCGCACCATCTCAATAATGTTTGCGACGCCTCGACCTTCTTCACCGATCAGCCACGCGGTGGCGCCATGAAATTCAACTTCGCTCGAAGCGTTTGAACGATTGCCGAGCTTATCTTTGAGGCGCTGAATGTGAAAGGCGTTCAGTGATCCGTCCGGCTTCCACCGCGGCAGCAGCAGGCACGACAGTCCACCTTCGGCCTGGGCCAGCACCAGAAAAGCGTCGGACATCGGCGCTGAGCAGAACCATTTGTGACCGTTGATTTGATAGGCTTCGCCGCGGCCGCGTTTTGCAACAGGAACCGCGCGCGTTGTGTTTGAACGGACGTCTGAGCCGCCTTGCCGTTCGGTCATGGCCATCCCAAACAGCGCGCCGCGTTTTTCAGTCGCGGGAATGAAGCGCGGATCGTATTCGTTTGACAACACCCGCGGTTCCCATTCGGCGGCGAGCTCCGGCTGGATCCGCAGAGAGGGAACGACGGCGAAGGTCATCGTCAGCGGGCAACTATGTCCTTCCTCAACCTGATGACTCAGCATCATCAAGGCCGCGCGCGCTACATGTGCACCTGACTTCTCACTGGTCCACGGCAGCGAGTGGAGACCATAGCTCATGGTTAGCCGCATCAGCTCATGCCAGGCCGGATGAAATTCAACTTCGTCTATGCGATTTTGATTTTCCTGCTCCTGCTGCTGCCTCCTGCTCCTGACTACCGGCGGGTAACGGTTGGCCAACTCCGCTAGCTTTAATGTCTCGGTCGTGCCTAACAAAGCGCCGAATTCGCGTGCCGATTCGTCGACCCAGCCGCCGCCTTCGCGCTCAACTGATTCGCGCAGTGGTCTATCGGATTCAAACAGATTGTAATTTTCGAGTGCGGGCGGTTGATTGAGTACTTCGTCAGGCGCGCGCGCCGCAAATTCCTCAGCCTTCATGACGGACTCCTTCTATCGAAACGGATGTGCCACAGGAAAACGCTTATGAGAAGAATTACGGAACTTAATAAAAAATACAATCCTTAACTTTGTCTTTTTGCTGCAATTTAGTATCATGCGTGGCACATGTTTCGCGCCACAGTACAACCAATGCCAAGTAACCCTCCCGACCGTGTACCTCGCACTGGGCTCTGGAAGGTTGTGATTCACGAAGGTGACCGATTAGTCCGAACAGATAAGGACGACATCACTATTGCCGAGGCTGAAAGGCTAGCCGAGAAGTGGAACTTTGAATTTGGTCACAAGAAATCGAAGGGAGCCACAACAACTTAATGTCCATGGGAACAGTGCCAACGGTTTTCGTTAGCTCCACCTGTTTTGATTTGAAGCAGGTCCGCAGTGACCTTCACGACTATCTCGAAGGACTAGGACTGCAACCAATAATATCTGAACACAGGTCTTTCCCAATTGACCCGAATATAAACGCGGTAGAGAACTGTCTTAAGGTTGTTGAGGAAAGGGCTGACATAATGCTTCTAATAGTAGGTGGCAGATATGGTTCGCCGACGGAACACGGAAAGTCCGTAACCAATTTAGAGTACTTAAGGGCAAAGGCCAAAAATATTCCTATTTATGTATTCGTTCAAAACTCAATCCTTAACATTTTGCCGGTATGGAAAAATAATCCCGACGGGAACTATGAAGGCATCGTTGATTCTAATGAGCTATTCAAGTTCGTTGAATTATTGAAGGACGCCGAGAATGTCTGGATTGTCGGATTCGATGTAGCGCAGGATATTTGCTCTATGCTGAGGCAACAACTAGCTTACTTATTCAAAGAATCGATAGACCTTCGACAGCGAATTCGGAATGACGCTATTCCTGATGCTTTGCAGCATTTCACTGGAACGCCGCTTCGGATAGTTATCGAACGCGGTATAGCTTGGGAATATCGTTTATTCGCACATTTGTTGGTGCAAGAAATTGAGAAAGCCAAACAAGAGCGGTGGGACTTACATTACGGGATAGTTTTTGGGCAGGGAGAATATTTGGACGACCCTCCAAAGGTTTTTAATTGGATACAAAGAAAACTGGCAGAACAGAAACGATTCATAGACGTGACGGAGAATATCGTTAACCGTGCATTGCAAGAAGCGTTTGGCGAACCAGGTGTTGCGGGAGACCCGCTCAAAATTGTATACGCGACCCAAAGGTTAGCAGCAGCGTACCGCTCAGGAATTGAATGGGGTATCGATGCCCGTCGTGTCGCAGTAAAAAAACGGTTCCAAGAAATGATTGATACTCTCGCCACATTTCCTGAAAATATGATTAAGGAAATTGAAGAGTACAGTCAACGATGTGTAACGTCGATTGAAGAAGCGATTGTCAACCTTCCGGGACCCGACGAACCAAAGAGAGAAATCGTACTCACCTTAACTCTCACGATGGCCGGAGCCGAAGAATTTGGCGAAGCCTGCAGGAAGCTGGCAGAACAGGGATTTTTCGAGGACGACGACGACAAAGATAATGAATAGCAGTTGTGGATAACTTCCCAGTGAAAAGGTAAGCCCTATGTCACCAATTATTTGGTGAGCCGAGCAAGACTCGAACCTGCGACCCACTGGTCAAAAGAGCGGCTAAGCCGATTCCATCCAGTTACGGCTCTTGAGATCTCTTAACATTTTTCACAGGTTGCAGCCGCTTCGGAGTCTATCTAGTAACAATCATTCACACCTATTTGCCGGTATTCACGGGCACAAATTTGCCACAAAGTTATCCATCACCTTTGCGACGTTTTCCCGCGGCTCATTCCTCCTCCTGTTGACACTGCCGCCAAACGCGTTGTGGCTTTCTACGAGATCACAGGGCTCAGTTCGCGATGCTGAACCGCAGTGTTGAATTCGTAACGCCTGATGATTGCCGGATCTCGGTCTCCTTCAAGATGAGTGCTCGGAGTCAGCGCATACCTCCAGAACACTGAGACTCGTCTCGGCGCGATGATCCAAAGGCACGTTCCGTTAAGCTCAGGAACTCAGTCGCCTAGGGAATTGATGCCCAAACTTTCGCGGATCAAGATCAAGGAGGGTCACGAATGCGCAGTTAACGGCGAGTAACAACATGTAGTGCCTGTTCGATCGATTCCTATTGCACTCTTTGAAGGCCTGGAGTATCGTGCGTCTACCTCGCACGACTTTCGGGCTGGTCCACAAGGCCTCGGAAATCCGTTTCGATTCTCGCCGTCTTGTTTGCCTCCCGCTTCATCAAATACCATCAATTCAATTGAAGGGACCACATGATGAACCTCTCAATCGAGAAGCGCAATCTATTTCTAATGCTCGCTTGTTTCACGCCGTTCTTGTTATGGCCGAGCTCAGCTCCGGCTGACAACAATAAGGACTTCATCATGATTTCGCTCGGCGATTCGTACGCTTCAGGAGAAGGAGCACCCAATGCGGCGGCCACAAGCAGCCATGGACCTGCGTGGAATGACGTGGTGTGTCATAGATCAGATAACGCCCCAGCAATTCTAGCGTTTAAGAAGTTGAAAGCTGAACATCCTGGAGTTTCTTTCGGCGGCGATAGTACGGGCCGTCTAATACATTTCGCGTGTTCTGGCGCCGGCGTGGATAATGGAATTTTAGGTCCCCAAAGATACGATAATGGAGATCTGAGAGTCCGGACAGCTCAGATTCAGATGGTGCATGAGTGGATGGAAAGCAATTATCCGCAGGAAAAATACCCACTTCGAAAAATCGATGCACTGATCATAGATATTGGCGGTAACGACGCGAACTTTCAGCAGATCGTCAAATGGTGCTTATTGCCGAAAGTCCCGAGCGTGGGGCCTGTGGATGTCCTCAACTGTTCAACACGAGGGGGTGAAGCATTGTTTTCAGCTGGCATATTTAATTTGACGAAGCCAGATGGCCTGTATCACAGATTGGTTGGAAAAATTTCTCAACTTCCTTACGTAGCGAATGTCTACGTTACCGAATACCCGGACCCAACACATGATGCCAGCGGAAACTTCTGTGACAGCCTACCCTTTCCGGACTTTGTTGGTCTTACGGGTGCAGAGGCAAGGTGGGCGGCGCAAACCGTCGTAGCAGGCTTGAACAAAGCAATCGAAAACCTCGTAAAAGATGCAAATCGACGCTCGCCGAAAACTACTTGGCATATGATTCGAGGCATAAGTAGTCAGTACGCGAATCATGGTATTTGTTCGGACGCAAATTACGTTCGCGGAAGACCGCAAAATCGCTTTGTAAATACGTTGGGAGATTCACTCCTTCTACAGAGCGATAGTCGTTGCGATCTCTCGACTGCGCTTGCAAGGTTTATGGACGCCCCCGCTCGGAGTTTGGCTTCTGACCCATCCGCGTCGCTAGCGGACGTCTTCGGTAAAAGTTTAGTCGGGGATTGCGACTACAATGGCACGATGCATCCGAACGCAATGGGCTATCTTGCATATCGAGATCCGATTGTGGCTTCGATGTTACCACTGTTTGATCGCCCTGCGACTCCCGACACGTTCAGGCGCGATTTTATGAACCAAACCAGCATCCAAATCCGTTGGACTGATAAGTCAATTAATGAGGATGTATTTGAGATCCGTTACCATACGTCGAACAATAATGAGTGGAAATACGACAGTCTGCCCTGGGGAAGTACCAGTTGGACGCTGAGTGCATTAACTCCGGGAGAGACGTATACGTTCGAATTGCGCTCTTGCAGCCACGTACTTGGGACTCCATCGAGTTGCTCCGATTGGACGAACCTCACGGTG
>JBDUCB010000058.1:0-12191 GCA_040003695.1 bacterium | reverse complement strand
ATTTCCCGCGTTCGTTCGGTAACAGAAACCAGCATGATGTTCATGATGCCTATGCCGCCGACGAGCAAAGAAACACTGGCGATGCTGGCGAGCAACATTGTCATGATGCTGTTTGTTTCATTGGCGGCGTCGGCGATGTCGCTCATGTTGCGCACGGAAAAGTCGTCAGCATCTCGCGGTCCCAGCTTGTGACGTTGCCGCAGCAACTGTCCAATCTGCATTTGCGCGGTGTAGGTTGCATCCTGAGAAATTGCAGAGACAAAAGCCATCTGCACACGCGGGCTGCCGAGAATCTTTTTTTGCACGGTGGTGTAGGGAGCAAACGCGGTGTCGTCCTGATCGCGACCCTGCTGGTCCTGTCCCTTTCGGGCCATCACGCCGACGACGCGGAAAGGCAATTCCTTGACGCGCACTGTCTGTCCCACCACGTCTGTGCCGGGAAATAAATTGTCAGCGATGGTTTGTCCCACCACGATGACGCGCGCCGCTGTGCGCACGTCCGCATCCGTAAAGAAACTGCCATCCTGCACGTTCCATTTTCTGATGTCGGGATACTGCTCGCTGACTCCCTGAATCTGAGTGTTCCAATTCTGGCTTCCGAAAATTAGTTGCCCACGCGTGTTGATCCCAGGAGTCACCATTGAAACACTTGGCACTTCTCGCTTGATGGCGTCGAGATCTTCAACAGTCAGCGTGTTTGTGCCGGTGTCTCCGGTGCCGGTGCGAACGCCACCGACATTCTGTGCACCCGCACTCACGAAAAGCAGATTGGTGCCGATGCTCGCTATCTGATCCTGCACGGACTGCTGCGCGCCCTGGCCAATACTGACCATCGCGATTACTGCCGACACACCAATGATGATGCCCAGCATCGTCAGCGCCGCGCGCATCTTGTTGCGGACCAGCGCGCGAAAAGCTACTCGAATGATCATTAATAAGTTCATGATTAATCGTTCTGATACCCGCCCGCTACCGCAGGCGGTACTGACACTTCGCTGTCGTCATCCTCGTCGTCAAATTCCACCGCAGGCAACCGCTTCAACTCCTCCGCCGCGTTACGAGGCGACTCGATCTTGTAGTCGCTCTTAATTCTTCCGTCTTTGAATACGACCACTCGGTCGGCATAGTCGGCAATGTCCGGTTCGTGTGTAACCAGAATCAGCGTTATGCCGCGCTCTCGGTTCAAGCGCTGAAAAATCTCCATCACTTCAACCGACGTGCGCGAATCGAGATTACCTGTCGGTTCGTCGGCGAGGATCAGCGCGGGTTCGTTGACCAAGGCACGGGCTATCGCCACGCGCTGTTGTTGTCCGCCCGATAACTGATTCGGATGATTGCGTTCACGCCCTGCCAGTCCCACCGCGGCAAGCGCGGCCAGCGAACGGCGATGTCGTTCCGAAGTTTCCACACCAGCATACAGCATTGGCAGCTCGACATTTTCCAACGCCGAAGTGCGCGACAGCAGATTGAAGCCCTGGAAGACGAAACCCAACTTGCGATTGCGAATGTCGGCGCGCTGATCTTTCGAAAGCTGAGACAGGTCCTGCCCGTCAAGAAAATAATGACCCTTCGTTGGACGATCGAGACAACCGATTATGTTCATCGTCGTCGATTTTCCTGAGCCCGATGCACCCATGATCGCCACCGACCAGATAATCGCTAGGTATCACGATCATAAAGTAATGCCCCCCTTTGTCCGACAAGCTTCAGCTTGTCGTTCGCGACAAACTAAAGTTTGTCGGACATAGTTCTTCAGCGACGCTGGCCCAGCAACCAGGCTCTAAGAATGCCTGGATTCGCTTTGTCAGTTGAAAAGTATTCCTCAATCAGTCTGTTATAAAGCTGGCGGCGCTCGCTGTCTTTCAATGGCATGCCAAACGGCATCTGACCGCCCTCGACATATGAGCTTACGATCAGGGGATCCATGGGCCAGTTGAGCGATCCCAATCTTTCCGGATTGTGACACGACTGACAGCTCATTGCTCGCGCAACGTTCGTTACTGCAAACTCTTTTCCAAAGCGATGATTGCGTTCCTCCGCGCCGGTGGCGCTCAGTCCCGGTCCTAATTTCGTCTGGTCCAAATAATTTCCAAAACGCGGGGAGCCATAACTGCGGAAGCGTGCATTCACAATCTCGACGGCCTCCAGCTCGGCAGCACTCACGCTGCCGGCTGCAGGAAAGATGGGAAGGATGCCGCTCTTGTGACACTGCGCGCAGTTGTCATCGCCTTCGCCAAGTTCCCAACGTCCTTTAACAGTGATCGAGCCGTTGCGACGGTAGGTGCGGAAATAATCTTTGAAGTAAGCGTCGAATGTTCCGTTCGCATTTGTCATCGCCGACACGACCGACAGATTCCGAGTGAGAATTCGCTGCCGAGGATCGCTGATGCCAAACTGCACCCACTTCTCAGGAACACCCAGCGCTGCATTTCCCGGAACCACAATCAACAACCGCCGATAACTGTCGTCGTTGTCCGGCGTACCGAGATGACGCGAAATGTAACTGAAGAAAATTAACTGGTCGGACGGGGCTCGTATTGCATTGAGCCGACGCAGAAACGCTTTCGCCCGATCAAGTGTTTCCCAGCGGCTGACCAACTTGAGAAAGGCAGGCTGCAAAAGGTAATCGGGTATTTCAACGAACGAGCGCGTGTCATCAAAATATTGCTCGTCGGGCACATTGAAACCCAATTCATGATCCGGCTTTCGATCGAGAGAAATCGTTGCCACATACTCAACAAACTCGCGATGCCTACCAACAAATTCTGCGTCATCGGAAAATTTGCAACGTTGCAAAGTACGATTGATCCTGTCGAGCACGCGGTGATAAGCCGGCAGCGCATCGTCGCTCGCGTACGCCGCGCGCGCCGTACGAATCAGGGCATTGATTTTGGTAGTTACCCACTGCTCAGAATTTGAATTGATGATTGGGCAGGCGGACGTTTTGGCGGCAGCATTGCTGGCGATCAGTAGCACGCACGCGCAGATACTAAGAGGAAATCTCATTTTGCTTTCGGGAAAGAATAGAGCGGGGGTAAACCACCCTTCCCGACCTTGAGCTGACCACAATTGAATGGGAGTCCGCTGTTTGAAAGGCTTTCAAGGAAGCCGGGTTTAACTCGACCTCATAGTCTCAAGGTTGGGAAGGGTGGTTTACCCCCGCTCTCCGCCCTGAGACTATTTCATTTTCGAAATGATCGCCTCGGCAAACTCGACCGTCTTCGCAGTGCCGCCGATGTCACGCGTGCGCACTTTACCTTCTTTGAAAACTTCGAACATAGCGTTTTCAGTTCTGTCCGCCGCTTCGCGTTCGCCAAGGTGGCGCAACATCAGAATTCCCGACTGCAGCAAGGCGGTCGGATTCGCGATCCCCTGGCCGGCTATGTCCGGCGCCGAACCATGCACGGCTTCAAACACCGCGCCCAGCTCGCCGATGTTTGCACCCGGCACCAGGCCCAAACCGCCGATCAATCCGGCACAAAGATCGGAAACAATATCGCCGTAAAGATTTTCCAGCAGCATCACGTCAAACTGTTCCGGTCGCATCACGAGCTGCATGCAGGCGTTGTCGATGATCTTGTCGTCGGCCTCGATCTCGGGATATTCCGTTGCCACTTTGCGGAAGCAGTCGAGGAAAAGTCCGTCAGACAATTTCATGATGTTCGCTTTGTGGCCGCAGGTGATCTTCTTCCGCCCTTCGCGCCGCGCAAACTCAAAAGCAAAGAGCGCCACACGCGTGGAGGCCTTCTCGGTGATGATCTTCAAACTCTCAACCACGCCCGGAACGACGACGTGCTCCAAGCCTGCGTACAAACTTTCCGTGTTCTCGCGAACAATGACGAGACTCAGTTCGGGGTAGCGGCAGGGCACGTTGGGAAGCGCACGAATCGGACGCACGTTGGCATAAAGGTCAAGCGCCTTACGAAGTCCCACATTAACGGAAGTGAAACCTTTTCCGATTGGCGTGGTGACCGGGCCTTTAAGCGCCACCTTGTTGCGCTTGATCGATTCGAGCAGTTCTTTCGGCAGCGTTTCGCCAAACTTTTCCACTGCCTGCGCGCCCGCGTAATGCGTTTCCCATTCAACTTCAACGCCTGCAGCTTCGATGATGTGCACAACGCTGGAGGCGACTTCCGGCCCGATGCCGTCGCCTGGAATCAGTGTGATACGATGTTTCATAAACGGTTGTTAGTTAGTTGTTAGTTGTCAGTTGTTAAAGGTTTATGGTCAGGTATCAGTAGGCAGTTGTTTAGCAGGTTGTTGGTTCGTTTCCCGCCAAATAACTTCAAACCACGTAGCTCAGCTAACGCAACAGCATAAGTCTACAACTGACAACTAACAACTGACTACGGACGAGGTAGCAACTGACAACTAACAACTGACTACTGACTCTTCAAGATGAGTGAATCAAAAAATACTGCCTACATTGTAATTATCGGCGGTGGCGTCATCGGCCTTGCCGTCGCGCGCGCGGTTGCACAGCGTGGCGTGCGCGATGTCCTGATTATCGAGCGCTCGAGCTTAGGAGCTGAAGCATCTTCCGCAGCGGCGGGAATGCTGGCGCCGCAGGCCGAAGCCGATTGCGCCGACGATTTCTTTCGCCTGTGCTGTCAAAGCCGCGACATGTATCCAGCGTTCGCGGAGTCTCTCAACGAGGAAACGGGAATTAATATTGAACTCGACACTACAGGCACCTTGTATTTGGCATTCACTGAAGAAGACGAAACTGAAACTGAGAAGCGTTACGACTGGCAGACGCGCGCAGGCCTGGCGGTGGAAAAGTTGTCCCCTGATTTAGCGAAGCTGCTTGAACCCTCCATCTCCGAGTGCGCGCGCGCGGCATTGAGATTTCCGCTCGATTCACAAGTTGAAAATCGCCGATTGATAAGCGCGCTGGCGACAGCTAATGAAGCGCTGGGCGTGCGCGTCATAACTGGGGTGTCGGTTGATTCCCTTGATATCAAACAGAATCGTGTTGCTGGAGTCCAAACGTCGCAAGGCTTTATCGCCTGCGAACAAATCGTTATTGCCAGCGGCGCATGGACCACTCAGCTCTTGAATGAAGCTGCGGGGTCCCCACGCGGGCAGCGCGCATCGGGTGCTGGTCTTCCTAATCCGTGCATTGAACCCGTTCGCGGGCAGATGGTTTCTTTCGAGGCCATGCCGCAGATCGCGCGACATGTCATTTACAGTCCCCGCGGCTATCTTGTGCCGCGTCGCGACGGGCGCTTGTTGGCGGGGTCGACCACTGAACTGGCAGGCTTTGATAAACGCGTCACCGCGGCGGGAGTTCAATCTATCGTCACCTCTGCATTGGAAATAAGTCCGCGGATCGCGACCTTAACGCTCACCTCTTCATGGGCAGGACTGCGACCGCGGGCCGCTGACGGTTTGCCTGTACTCGGTCCCTGTGCTGAAATTGATGGCGTATTTTATGCGACTGGCCATTACCGCAACGGTATCTTGTTGACGCCGGTTACTGCGGAATTGCTGGCCAATGCAATTGTTGACGAGAAGATCCCCCCGCCCTTGCAGATTTTTTCGCCTGATCGGTTCCAACTTGTGGCCGCACACTGACGTCCAACTGCTCCTAATGAAGTTCGCGAACAAAACCTTCTCAACCCTCGTCGTGGTCGTGTTGTTGGCCACCGCAATCGCACGTGGCCAATCAGCGCAGGCGACTGACGAAGTGGCCAGCGGGCCTGACGCGCGGCCGGCGAATGTCTTGTTCGCTGAAGTGGACACATACATCGACAAAAAATTTACCCAGTTCAACCAAGACAAGATCCCTTACGATACAAAGCTGGATACCAAGACCAAGCAAGAGCAAAAGGATCTGGCAGCGAAGTATGCCGAAGTCCTGCACGCGCGCGGTTCGTTATCTGAGACAGATCAATTTTATCTGGGCATGCTTTATCACCTCGCGAGCAACGGTGATGGCGCGCTCGAAGCGATGCATCACTATTTAGACGGCGAAGTGAGCGGACAGAACGCACAACTTGCGCGTGCGGTCGTTGTTCTGTACTCAACGCGCAAGGGTTTGATTACTGAAGCCGAGCATGCTGTGGCCGATTATGCGAACAATCAGCCGCAGAGTCTGGCTGAGTGGTTTGGAATGGAGACGTTAATTACAGAGCTGCTGCAGAAAACGAAGGATTACCAGCGCATGGGCGCGCATGCGCAAGCGATGTTCCGGATCGCGCGAATGGTTGTTCCCAACAAAGGAATAAACACCTTCCGGCGCGATGACATGCTTTTCAAGGCCGCCTCGTACTTGTCCGATGCCTACATCAATTTGAATAAGAAGGACGAAGCGATCGCCCTCGTGCAGGACCTGCGCAAGCTGGCGCTGACGCTGCCGTCGGGAAATCTTCTAAGGCTCGCCAACATTCGGCTCGCTGGGCTGGACCGTTCAATTGATCCGCGCGGTATTTTTAGTGAGTTACCAAAAGAAGAGACCAGTAAACTTCCGGAAATCGTGGCTACGCAGTGGATCGATCAGCCGCCGGTGAAACTTTCCGAGCTGCGCGGTCAAGTTGTGTTATTAGACTTCTGGGCGACATGGTGTGGTCCATGCCGCTACACGTTTCCAAAACTGCAGCAGTGGCATGAAGCGTACAGCGACAAGGGGCTGGTCATTCTCGGGATGACAACCTATTCCGGTGCAGCAGACGGCCACAAAGCAACACGCGGTGAAGAGCTGATCTACCTGCGCAGCTTCAAGAAAAAAAATCAATTGCCATACGGGTTCGCCATAGCAGACTCCGCCATGAACGATTTGAACTATGGCGTGTTTACCATCCCGATGTCGTTTCTGATCGATCGCCAGGGACGAATAAGATACATTTCGATGGGTGCGAGCGGAGCTGAGATTGCCGCGCTCGGCAAGATGCTTGAGAAAGTGATGAGCGAGGAAGCCGTGAAGAGCAACGAGGCAGCAAGCGCGAAATAGATCGCAAACGAACAGTCTCAGTAACGAATGAAATAGTTCATGCAGGATCAAAACATCACAATCGGAATTGCTTTTATCGCCGGCGTGCTGTCGTTTCTCTCTCCCTGCGTTTTGCCCCTCGTGCCCGGTTACATCTCGCTGATGTCCGGGGTCAGCATAGACCGGCTGAAAGAAGGCGGCTCGAGCACGAATGCACGCCGCGCAGTTATCTCTAATTCGCTCGCGTTCAACGCCGGGCTGTCACTGATTTTTCTGGCGTTGGGAACTACTGCCGGACTGATCGGCGCTGCAATCATCAACAACATCTGGGTACGAGTTATTGGTGGGCTAGTGATCATTGCCTTCGGGCTTCAGCTCATCGGCCTCTTGAAAATCTCCACGCTTTACAAAGACACGCGGTTCTTTTCTGACGATAAGCCGCGCGGCGCGTTGGGATCGTTTACGCTGGGGATTGCTTTTGCCGCGGGCTGGACGCCATGCATTGGCCCAATTCTAGGCGGCATCATTGGGCTGGCTGCAACCAGCGGCGGCTGGCGCAGCGGTCTAATCCTTTCGGCGTTTTACTCGGCGGGTTTGGCGGTCCCGTTTCTGCTGACTGGGTTGGGGATCAATCAGTTTCTCGCCTTCTATGGAAAGTTTCGCAAGCACCTGCACAAAGTGGAAGTGGTTTCCGGCGTGGTGTTGATTGTTGTCGGTCTGTTGGTTATGAGCGGTCAATCGACGCTGCTGACGAGCTCGAAACTGGCGGCGCTGCTTCCCAATGCTGAAGGCTGGATAAAGGTGAAGCCATCGAGCACGACTGCAGCAACGCCGGCGAATACGAATTTTGAGCCAGCGCCTGAGGTGCAGTTTCAAACACTCACTGGCCAGCCATTTACCCTGGGCCAACTGCGCGGCAAGGTTGTCTTACTTAACTTCTGGGCCACCTGGTGCATTCCCTGTCGCGAGGAAATTCCGGTGCTAAACGCGATGCAGCACGAACTGGATGGACAGGGCTTGAAGGTTATTGGCGCGTCACTGGAAGATACCGCCGAAAGCGTTAAGGAATATCAAAAGGATGTTCGCAAATTTGAATATCAGGTGCTGGTGGGAGGAGATGACGCGAAGAAGAAGTTTGGCGGCACGCCCTTGCCGACGACCTACTTGATCGACCGCGACGGTCGCATTCGACAGAAGATCGTTGGCGCGCGCGACCGCGAAGGATGGGAAGCTGCCCTAAAGCCTTTGCTCGATGAGCCCGCTGCCACCGCGCAGTTCGACAAACTTTAGTTTGTCGGGACCGCCAAGAATGCAACTAGTCTTATGTTTTGAGGAACAGATCCATGAAAACTTTTTTCACCCTAATCCTTGCATTGCTCTTCCTTCCGAGCGCGGCCCACGCGCAAGATGGACACGAATATTCCCCGCTCGTCGAGAAGACGGTTAACTACAAAAATTGGACGCTCAATAGTCTGAAAGACAACAAGCCTGTCGATTTGCGCTCGTTAGTTCAAGGCAAAAAGTTGGTGATGGTTGTTTACTTCGCGCCCTGGTGTCCCAACTGGCGCAATGAAGCGCCTGTGGCTGCGAAGCTTTATGAGAAATACAAAGACCAGGGCTTCCAGGTGATCGGTGTCAGCGAATATGGATCGCGCGATGCGGTCAATACGTTCTTCGTGCCCGATGGCGCGCCTTATCCAATAGTCAGTGAATCCGAATCTCGCGAAGATAGAGATAAGACGCCGCATTTTGGCTATCGACAATTGACTGGCGACACACGCAAGTGGGGCTCACCATGGAATGTTTTTCTCGAGCCCGCGTCGTTCACAAAAACGGGCGACGTGTTAACGGAAAAGGCGTGGGTCGTGAATGGTGAATTGATCGAGGCTGACGCCGACAAGTTCATTGCCGATCGACTGAACACGAAAACAGCAGGCATCGAGCCTTGTAAGAACTGAACTGTTTGTGTGCGGGCGCTCCCGTCCGCGATGGTTCATCAGACGCAAATAATGAAGGGCGGACATCTGGGCCGCCCTTTCTATTTACGATTCACGATTTACGGCCCTTGTCAATTTGTTATTCCCACATTCGCTGTTAAGATTTCCGGCTTCTTTTTGGAGTCCGACAAACTTTAGTTTGTCGTTGCTGCTTATTAGGCCTAAAACTACGACAAACTAAAGTTTGTCGGACAACTTATGAAACTTCGTCTCCTCTATCACGGTCACTGTTTCGACGGCGTCGCCTCGGCCGCTGTTTTCACCCGCTTTTACAAAGAGCGCATTCACCCGGAGGCGGAAGTGAACTACCAGGGTCTATTGCACCGTCCGGGAAATCTTTTCGACCTCAATCTGTTTGAAGGCGACGAAAACGCGATCGTGGATTTTAAGTATGCAGCCTCAGACAAATTGACTTGGTGGTTTGATCATCATCAGTCCGCATTTCTCACGCCGGAAGATGAAGCACATTTTCGTGCAGACCATTCCGGCAAAAAATTTCTTGATACCACGCGCAAATCTTGCACTGAGTTCATCGCTGACGTCGCGCATTCACATTTCGGTTACGACGATGCCCCGGTTAAATCACTTGTCGACTGGGCACACATAATCGACGGCGCTTTGTACGAATCCGCCACACAATGCGTAGAGCTGAAAGAGCCGGCCTTGCAACTAATGCAAGTGATCGAAGCCGATCCGGACGATAGTTTTATTGAATCAGTAATCCGTGAACTCACGGTAAAGTCGCTGGATGAAGTAGCCGGCAGTGCCGAAGTCCAACGGCGTTTTCAGCCAATTCTTCAGCAGCACCGCGAGACTCTCGAAGCGATTCGCCGCCAGGCCATCTACAAAAATGGGGTGGTGCAGTTTGATCTGGTGGATGAGGGTTACGAAGGCTTCAACAAATTCATTCCTTACTATCTCTATCCGGATACAACCTATTCAGTTGCACTCTCCCGCGGCGCGCAACGCACGAAAATTTCGGTAGGCTCGAATCCCTGGTCGCCACGACGGCGCACTCACAACATTGCGAAGATTTGCGAACGCTACGGCGGCGGCGGTCATGCTGTGGTCGGCGCGATCTCATTCAGACCAGATGAAGTTCAGCATGGTCGTGAGGTGATGCGGGAGATTGTCGCTGAGCTGTCTCAGTAGGACAGGCATTCCTGCCTGTCCATGATTGGCATCGTGTTAGGACAAGTTGAAAGAGAAAAGCAGATTTTCCATTTATCATTTTCCATTTTTCATCTCTCATTGCCGACGCCGGCGTCAGCTCTGCCTGACCGGCTAGTTAAATAATTCGTCTCTTCTAATAACGACTTCCGGTTTCATTGGGAAATGACAAACTGTGATGTCCCGGGCATTTCCACGCACCGAAATAGCAAATGAGAAATGGAAAGTCTTGTCTTTCTATCTCGTTCGGTAAGCTCCAAACCGGATGGACAAGCAGGAATGCCTGTCCTACTTTGCCATTAGCGCTTCAATCTCATCCGGATCTTTCGGCACCTTCGTAGTCAACACGCGCGGGCCATTGTTTGTGCACAGCACGTCGTCTTCGATGCGCACGCCAATGCCCAGATATTTTTCCGGAATGTCTTTCGTGTCCGGCGAAATGTAGATGCCCGGTTCGACCGTCATCACCGTCCCCGGTTCAAGCGCACGCGATTGCTTGTCGTAGTAATAAACGCCCACGTCGTGCACATCGATGCCCAGCAGATGGCCAAGCCCGTGCATGTAAAACTGTTCGTACTTCTTTTCTTTGATTAGGTCGGCGGGTTTTCCTTTTAGCAATCCCAGCTTCACCATGCCCTCGGTCAAAATTTCAATGGATCGTTGTTTTAACTGATCGTGCGTCGTGCCCGGTCGCACCATGTCGACGCAGGCCACCTGCGCTTCCAGCACCAGATCATAAATTTCGCGCTGTGCCGGGTTGTAATGCCCGTTGATCGGGAACGTGCGTGTAATGTCGGACGCGTAACCCTTATATTCCGCTCCGGCATCAACCAGCAATAACTCGCCATCGCGCAGCTCGCCGTCGTTGTTGATGTAATGAAGCACGGTTGCGTTTGCACCGGCCCCGACGATCGAGTTGTAGGATGGGCCAGACGCGCCCTGCTGCCGGAATATTCGTTCGATCAGCGCTTCAACTTCGTATTCCTTCATGCCAGGCCGCACGGCTTTCATCGCTTCCACGTGCGCTTCGGCGGCAATGTCCGCCGCTTTTTGCATCAGCTCGATTTCTTCGTCGCTCTTGAAAACACGCATCTCATGTACGATGGTCGCCGGGTCAATGATGGTGCGCGGCGGATGAATTGGCTTGCGGTTGAGTGCGCGCATCTGTGCAAGCTTTTGAATTAACTTTTGATCTAAATCCGGATGCACTCCGAGGCGGTAATAAAGTTTCTCCGCGCCATCAAGAAGTTCCTGAAGTTTTTCGTCAAACTGCTCAATTGCAAACGATTCGTCCGCGCCAAATTCGCTCGTTGCGCCTTCGACGCCGGCGCGCCGGCCTACCCAGATCTCCTGTTCCGGATCACGCGGTCGAACAAACAAAGTGTATTGGTGTTCGCGAGAAGGAGCGATGACGGCAATGGAGTCGGGTTCATCAAAACCGGTCAGGTACAAAAAATCTGAATCCTGACGAAAGCGATACTGCGTGTCGTTGGAACGAGTGGCTTCGCGGGCGCTGGGAATGATAGCTACTGATTTCTGGTCCATGCGGCGCATGAACTCGGCAAGTTGCGGTCGGATCATGAAGGCTGCTCCTGCTGGATTTGTCGACAATTTGGAGGGCTCATTGTAACCGAGAGGAATGAAACTGAGGAAATCTAGAGGTCAAGGAATAACCTGCGCAAGAGTGAAAACCTGTCAGGTTGGGAAGGGGGCTTGCCCCCGCCGCTTTTTTTTGATCTTGATGGAGACATAAGAGAGCGGGGGAAAGCCCCTCTTCCTCACCTGAGAGACTGATCAGCTAGCCCACTGCCCTCCCTTTATTAGATAATTGGTTCGCACCATGAGCGCACAGACATTACCAACGGCGGTTGAACAACGCCGCGAGATAGTCTCTTACGATCCCGCTAGCGGCGTGGAGATTGGTCGCGCGCCGCTGTGTTCTGTGGAAGAAGTGAAGACTGCGGTCGAACGCGCGCGCGACGCGCAGCCTGCCTGGGCCGGACTTTCTTTTCGCGAACGCCGTCGCACCATTCTGCGCGCACGAGCTCTGTTGCTCGATGACAGCGATGAAGTTGCCAAACTAATTTCTCGTG
>JBDUCB010000197.1:0-12200 GCA_040003695.1 bacterium | reverse complement strand
CAGCGCTCGCGAAAAGGCTGGCAGTGTGTTTTCAGGGGCGACAGCAGACGCGCCACGGTGACCGATGATGAGCGGGGTGGAGACCATGATCCTTAGCTACGCATCATAATTCCGCGAGTTGAATGAATGAAATGAAGCTTACTGAGGGAACCACCAAAGAAGACCAAAACGAAATGCGCAGAATCGAGGACGCCGTCAGGCTAGCTTGCGCTGAGAATTTCCACCTATCTTGCGCAGCGTGATATCAAACGTGCCGTAACCTGTTTTCAGGCGCCCGGCTACGGGAATACGCTTATTATCGTTCGTCAGCCAAATCGAAAGCTGCCCCGGCTCTCTAACCATTCCATCGCGGCCATACAGATCCGGATCCAGGCGCAGCACTTCAACGCGGCCCAACACGGTTTTCAAGCGCTTTTTTTCAATAACTTTTACCGGCACGCGATACACACGACCAGAATCACTGATCGTCAGTTCAAAAGTTTTGCCAACCTCGAGCGGTTGGGTGCGCAAGAAATAGATGGCCGACAGAATGTCGAACACCTGACCTGTAAAAGTTGTAGTGACACTCCGGGCACCGGCGGCAGGGTTATTCGGATCGCGCTCTACCCAGACTAATTTCCCGTGTGCCTGATCAAACAGTATTTCGCTTTCACGCAGCCGCTTGCCTTGTTCGTCAATGCGTTTTGTTTTCTGCACTGCGAACTTAACGGGCTCAACCACGGATTCCATGCGCTCGCGAAAATGCAGATTGAAAAGTCTGCTGAAGAACCCGCGGCTCGAAATATCGCTGGTAAGTTTCAGGGAATAAGTACTGCCCGCCGGTTGTGTATTGGCGTCATCTGATTTTTGACGCAGTTCGCGTGTGGCAGTGAAACGAAAGTCTGCGACGTCTACTTTCTTCAATAGCAGTCGAGAAAATTCTCCGACATAAATCAACTCCTCGCCAGACTCGAACGGGTGTGCGTATTTGACGTCACGTTTCTGTCCCGAAGCACTCAGCGCTAATGCGGGCAACAGAACTAGCAGCGCCAACGCGCTTTTTTGAAGTAACAGTTTCATTTCCAGTAATAAGCTTTGAACACTAAGAATCCCCAGGCGATTAGTAAGCCGAGGGCCGCCTGGTACTCGCGGTACAGCATGTAAAGACTCGAATCGAATTGCGTTTTGTCGTCCGTTTTGCGATAAGCCGTGAACCTCGGCAAAAACATTGGAACGGCGCGTGAGTAGTCTCGGAAATCCTCACCAAAGTACTGGCCCATGGTCGCGGATTCGACGCGCATCACCGGTAAATAGATGCCCAGAAACAAAACTCCGAATAGGACACCCAACAACCAGCGGCCGGCGCCGATTGTAAAGCCAAGGCCGAGGATAAAGCTTCCCAGGTAAAGCGGATTTCGCGTGTACGCGTAAGGACCTGAAGTAGCTAGAGCGGAGTTTTTCCTAATGTGGCCGGCTGCCCAGGCTTTTATTAACAGGCCTAAAACTGAAACGCCAGCTCCAATCAGAAGCGTGATCGGCCGCGGACGTGCGAACAAAACAAAAACCGCGGCGCAGAGAAAACCGAGCGGCACGCGCCAACGCTGGATCCACGTCCCGCCTCTACGCAAATCGTTTCTCCATGAAGCTGCAAAAAAAGCTAGTGGGAATGCAGTGTTCGTTCCTGCAAATTCCCGTAACCTGGGCTAAGTTTTTTCGGATCGCACCTTTAGTTTTTCGGATCGGTAAGGATAAGGGGTAGCTGCCGCGCTGTTCGGGGATTGATTCGACAGAGGACCTGAAAACGCGACGCGCGCCGAAAAGGCGCGCAATTGTTGGCGATTTGCTAAATAAATCGAAGACCGAGGCGCGAAGCCGACGTAACTGCTGGCGCGGTGCCCGCAGCGTCTCCCCAGACATCAACCCGCGCCTCAGGGCCTTCGTGCCGACTTCGATGAAGCGATCCAAAACCGGGTTGTCTCTCAAAAATTTTGCTGCAGGTTGTTTCTCGACGGTGTAGGGTTCGCCGATTAATATCGCTCTATGCATAGACTTTGGATGCAATGAATAGGGACAGGCAAGAATGCCTGTCTACCGAAAGCGCTTGAGCATTTCCGAGGTCGAATGATTTTTTTTATCACCGACGATAGCCACGCGTCCGCCAAAGGATCGTACCACATCGCGTTCAGGAACAGTCTCTTCGGTGTAATCCGTTCCTTTAGCATGAACGTTGGGCTGGATGGCGAGCAGCAGTTGCTCGACCGTAGGCTCATCAAAAATAGTTACGAAGTCGACGACTTCTATCGAAGCCACTAGCTCAGCGCGGTCCCTTTCAGCAAGGACGGGACGGCCAGTTCCTTTCAGCGCCCGCACCTGCGCATCCGCATTGACGGCTACCACAAGCACGTCCCCGTGCTCACGCGCGCCTTGTAAATAGCGAACGTGTCCCGCGTGCAGGACGTCGAAACAGCCGTTCGTAAGGACGATCGTTCGACCCGCATCCTTTTCTGATCTTATTTGCCGGATGATTGTTGAGCGATCGAGAATGCGCGCGCGCGCGTCTGGAATTTCGAATGTGCTGTGAGGCATGGTTAAGACAACTCGGAATGCACTACTGAGTTTTCAAGTTCCTCGGGCGTGATGGACGCAGTGCCGCGTTTCATAATTACCAGGCCGCCGGCATAGTTTGCCAGGCGCGCGGCGTCGGGGAAAGACGAATCAGAAGCGAGCGCCAGGGCGTAGGCTGCGATGACGGTGTCACCCGCGCCCGTGACATCCACTGGCTCGTGCGAACCAACCGCGTCAATGTGAATTGCCGCCACGCCATCTTCCAGCAGCATCATCCCCTGGCCGCCTCGCGTCACTAACAACGCCCGATATCTCAATTGTTCTCGCAACTCTTCGGCAGCCGATTCAAGTTCAGCGACACCCGCAATCTGTTTCCCGAGCAATTTTTCGACTTCGTCTTCATTCGGTGTTGCCGAAGTGAAGTCGGCAAAACTTGAAAGACGAAAACGCGAATCGGCAAGTAAGGGTATTTTTCGCGCTGCCGCCAAATCTTTTGTGAAGGCGGTCATCTCAGCATCGGCGACGCCGTAGTTGTAATCCGAAACGATCACAGCATCCACTGCTTGCGCGTGTTCAAGCGCTGCTTCGCGCAGCTTTTCGCGCACTGCGGTATCGTTCAGACGGTCGCCTTCATAATCAATTCGAATTACCTGCTGGCGCGTTGAATGTAATTGCCCGGCGAGAATGCGCACTTTGGTGGTCGTGCGCAGGTTCGTTGAAACCACGAGACCAGTTGTATCGACGCCGGCACTATTCAACTTCTCATTCACTGCGCGACCGGCTTCGTCGTCACCCCTGATGCCAATTAATGAAACAGCAGCGCCCAGCGAAGCCAGGTTCATGGCACAGTTAGCCGCGCCACCGGGAAGCGTCTCGGTATGTTCATGACGCAGAATGAACACCGGTGCTTCACGCGAAACGCGATCGATAGCGCCATACACAAACTGATCGGCGATTAAATCGCCGATCACCAGAATTTTTCGATCGCCAAAGCGCCTGACAATACTTATCAGCCGCTCCTGCAAGAGTGTTCGCTCAACGGTCAAGACATCTTCCTCGAGCTTGATGTAACAACATCCAAACTGCCTATCAGACTAACAGCTTCCAGTAAATCTTCCGCAACCAGATCGGGCTGGATGGTCCAGGTGTCACGTTGATGTTCCCATTCACCGCGCCCATAGCCACTAAACACCAGCGCGGATTTCACGCCGGCATTGGCAGCTAATTCTATGTCGCTGTAACGATCGCCGACCATCCAACTATTCGCCAGGTCAATATCGAAATCACGCGCAGCGCGCAGCAGTAAACCCGGCTTTGGTTTGCGACAGTCGCAATTAAGACGATACGGAGGGTCACCTACCGATGGATGATGCGCGCAGTAATAAATGGCGTCGAGCATGACGCCGCTCGCTTCCAGTTCTTCGGTCATGCGAGCGTGTACAGCTTGAACCATATCTTCAGAAAAATAGCCGCGGGCGACGCCGGCCTGGTTCGTAATTACGATGGCCAGGAAGCCGTCTCCATGCAATTGCTTGAGTGCAGCAGCCGAATAGGGAAACAAGCGAAAGCGCGAGGCGTGGTTTATGTAACCCACTTCTTCCGAGATCGTGCCGTCGCGGTCGATGAAGACTGCTCGATTCATTCAATTCCTTTGGCCACAGAGGCACAGAGACACAGAGAAACTCTCATCGGCAAAAGAAGAGTTCTCGCTATCAAGTAATAGCCTCAAGCGCGCCATTTCTCTGTTTCGATTCTCCGTGCCTCTGTGCCTCTGTGGCTAAATTTCGATTGACCAGGAGAACTCGCGCGCGCTCGAAAACTTCATCGGGAGTAATAGCCGTCATGCAGCGATGATCGATAGGACAATCTCGCAGCATGCACGGAGCACATTCTGGAGGATGACGAATGATTTCAGCAAAAGGTGAAAAGGGCCGCGTCGTCAATGGATTTGTTGGTCCAAAAATGACCAGGGTCGGCCGCCCCAGAGCGGACGCAATGTGGGCCGGCCCGGTGTCGTTGGTAATCAAGATATCAACAATGCTGAGCACTTCCACCACTTCAGCGATGTCGGTCTGGCCCGTAAGCACGATAGGCTTGTTGTGCATGCGATCCGCAACCTGGCGTGAAACTTCCAGTTCCTCTTTGGAGCCGACAAGCAGTATCTGCGCACCCAGCGTATCGACGCAGCGATCAGCTAGCACAGCGTAGCTTTCCGCCAGCCAGCGTTTGGCGCGACTGTTAATCGACCCGGGGCACAGCGCGAATACCGGCCGGTCCCCATGAACGCCCTGACGCCGTAGCAGATGACGCGCTGCTTCCTTTCGAGCGTCCGAAACCTCGAGCGACGCGTCGGGTTGTATGTTCAGAAAAGTTTGTTGCTGTGTGAATAGCCATTCCAGCCCGGCAACTATCTTGAGGTAAAAAAATATTTCGTGCCTGGTGCTGCGCCATTCGGGCAACTCGATCGCATGTGTCAGTAAGCGCGCGCGTTTGTCGGTTGCATATCCAATTCGTACCGGTATTTTTGCGAGAGCTGCAACGAGTGCGGATTGGAATGAATTGGTGAATAAAATGGCAAGATCAAATCTACCTTGCCGCCACTTCCGCAGCTGTTGAAAGAAAGAAGGTATTCCGCGCCCTTCATGAATCAGCAACTCATCAACAAACTCTGCGTCGAGAAATAAACCTTTTGCCCATGACCGCGTGGCAAGTGTGATGTGCGCATCTGGAAACAACCGCCGCAACTCGCGCAATGCAGGCAAGGTCATCATTGCGTCGCCGACCCAGTTGGTTCCTCTGACGATGATGCGCTTAACGTTTGCTGAATCGAGTTCCATCATTGTTTACTTGTTAAGAAGATTTTCCATTTTCCATTTCACATTTCTCATTTGGGCTAACATGATTGTTCATTGTCCTTCAAGAAGTTCAGAGTACAACCTTCAGGTTGCAGCTTGTAACGAAGATGCAAGCTAAAGCTTGGACTCTGAACTACGCGTTCTTACCTCAGGTTTCAATGAAAAATTACAAATGATAAATGGAAAATCTGATTTCTCGCCGCTAACGGCGCCTCTCGATTGTAAAACACAGGACCGACAGGAATGCCTGTCTGCTACAACAACCAGCGCAGGCCTTCCTCGATTCCAATCTGAGGCTGCCAGGCGAGTTGTTCGCGAATCTTTGTCAGGTCCGAAACATACCGAGCCGGAACATTTGCCGGCAATGCGGGTTCATCCACAATCACCGGTTCAAGCTCGATCAGCTTGCCGATCATATTGACCAGTTCTCGCAAGGTCACCGAGTTTCGCATACCGCCGCCGAGATTATACAAGCCGGAAGCGAGCGCCGAGTCCATGAACATCTGGCAGGCTCGGGAAAAATCGTCAACGTGCAGGATGTCCCGTAACGCCTGGCCGTTCAAGGGAAGATGGATGGGCCAACCGCGCTTCACCGCCTCCACATAATGCGTCACAAAACCTGCTTCATTTCCTTCAGACGGGCGAGCATAAACAGTCGCCAACCGGAAAATGCAGGCGCGCACTTCCTTTTGGCGCGCGTAATATTCGACGTAGCGCTCTCCAATCAGTTTTGACCATTCCAATGCTGTCTGGCCCGAATAATCAGTGGAGCAAGTTTCCGAAACCTGAGGCTGCAAGTTTGCATGAGAACCATAAACGTCCTTAGTAGAGGCGTAGATAAATGCTGCGTTGGGTTTGAGATTTTTTACTACATTCGCCGCGCCTTCGGCGTTGGTTCGAAAACAAAACTCAGCGGCTTGCGGGTCTTTATCTAGATATGCGGCAAGATGAATTACGGCATCGTATTCAGCGACGATTTTGACGTCTTCACTGTCAAGAATGTTGTGGCCGGTGCGCCGCGAAAAATCGTCGGCATTGAAGAAGCGGCAAACGTGCGTGCCTAAATAACCACTGCCGCCGGTAACAAGAATTTTCATCTAAACAAAATCAACCGCCGGGCCTCTGGCCAGCGAGTCCAGTTTTATCAGCGACTCAGCATGTCCAATGGCAATCAGAATGTCACCGCTGCCGATGGTCGCATCGCCGCTCGGGTTAAAGAGAATTTGACCGTCGGCACGCCGGATACTTACGACCACGATATCGAGTGCAGATCGAATCGTCGTCTCGCGCAATTTTCTTCCCACCAATGGTGAAGCCGCGTCAACTTTGAGTTCTTCAAATGCAAGTCCCAACTTATTAGCCGTAATTGAGCCAATGAAGTCGTCAACCGCCGGCTTCGTGAGCGCCATTGCCATGCGGTGTCCGCCAATGATCGTTGGCGCAACTACTCGATTAGCGCCCGCGCGAATCAGCTTGGCTTCGGCTTGCTCTTCCGCAGCACGCGCTACGATGTGTAACTTCGGATTCAAGTCGCGCGCAGTAAGAACCACGTAAACGTTATCTGCATCGTTGGGCAAGCATGCGGCAAGTCCGCGCGCAACTCCAACGCCTGCTTCTCGCAAAGTTTCTTCCAGCGTCGCATCGCGAACCAATAGAATCACGCCAAGATCAGTTAGCTCAGCAACTCTTTGGCTGTCTCTTTCGATAACGACAAAGTCTTCATTGCTGTTCAGCAACGTGCGCACCAGGTGCGAACCGACGCGTCCGGCGCCGCAAATAATAAAATGATTTCTTAACTTGCTCATTTTTCGCGACTGGCGCCGTTCGCCAAACGTCGCCACCAACTCAGATTGAACTATGGCGTGTACAGTCGTCGTCAGCGCATAAAGCACAACGCCCACGCCGGCGAGCATGAATACTGTCGCAAAGAGTCGGCCGCTGCGCGTTGCGGGCGTAACATCGCCGTAGCCAACTGTGGTGACAGTTTGCGCCGCGGCATACAGGCTATCAAGTATCGACCAGCCTTCGATTAGATGAAAGCCGATGGCTCCGCAGCCCATCGCAACAATAACGGCCAAAACAGCAAAGAGGATGCGGCGATGATTGCCAGTAAGCAGACGCCTTCGGGGTGGCGATAGACTCATAAGTTACGAATCGCATCTAAAGCGCAATTGACTTTGGACGTTAGCTAAAGACAAACGGGCTGTCAATTAAGTGGACACTCCGGGTGCGAGAGGTTAGCATTTAGGAACGAGGATGGACGACTGACCACAGCGCGTAACATAACTGGACCAGCAAGGTCTATCGCCTGTCTCTTATGCCAGTAAGATACCCACCTGAAGGAAAGCCCCCCGCAATTAGATCGGGAAAGGATTCCCGAGTCCAGTCTCGCGTAGTAGCTTACGCGCAACCAAAGCAAAGTTTCCGTCGTCGAGTTGTGCGCCGTCTTATCAGTCCGCCAGTAATCATTCCACTCGCAGCGATTGCAGTCATTATCATTGGTTTTTTGATCTACTACTGGACCGTCTTTTCCGGACGCATCGACAATTTACTGAAAGGCGAAGTCTTCACGCGCTCTGCGGGAATCTATGCCGCGCCCAAACAGCTTCATGTGGGCCAGGCAATCAGCCAGGATCAACTATTGGATTTTCTGAAGAGCGCAGGCTATGTCGAAAAAGCGCAGCAAGCGGACAAAGGTCGCGGTCGTTATGCGGTCAACAATGGCGCGGTTGAAATTGAACCGAGCGACAGCAACGTAGTGGACGGACAGCGGCAGTTTCAGCGCGTGCGAATTCAATTTGCGCGTACCGGCAAAGCGATCGGCGGCATCACGGACCTGGACACGAACGGGCGTCTGGATAAAGCGTGGCTCGAGCCGCAATTGATCAGCTCAGTTACCGGACGGGATCGAGCGAAGCGCAAAATTATCGGCTACAACGATCTGCCGCCACACCTGGTGAAGGCGATCGTGGTAACTGAAGACAGATCTTTCTTCGAACACTACGGCGTAAACCTTCGCGGTATTTTGCGCGCTCTCGTGCGGCGCTATGATTCCGATCCCAATTCGCCCATCGCGCGCCAGGGCGGATCCAGCATCACGCAGCAATTAGTTAAGAACCTTCTGCTGTCGCCTGAGCGAACGCTGCGACGCAAAGTCGCGGAAGCTTACATGTCGATCATTCTTGAGACGCGATTGTCGAAGGAACAGATATTCGCGCTGTACGCGAACCAGGTTTATCTGGGCCAGCAGTCAGGCTTTTCGATTAATGGTTTTGGCGAAGCTGCAGATGCCTATTTCAATAAAGATGTCACGACCCTGACGTTGCCTGAATCAGCCTTTCTGGCGGGATTGATTCGCAGCCCCAATCGCTACAATCCGTATCACGATCTCGATACCGCGACCGCGCGACGCAATCAAGTACTGGACAACATGGCGGAAACGGGCGCGATTTCCGGGGATGAAGCGGCGAAGGCGAAAGCCCAGCCGTTGCAAGTGGCCGCGACGAAGGGCCGCATCGATATTTCTGACGCGCCATATTTTGCCGACTACGTGCAGGGTCAGCTAGGCGACATCATCGCTGGTCCAGGTGCCGCTGAGCATCTGCGCATTTATACAACCATCGATCTCGATTTGCAGCGTGCCGCTTATGCGGCTGTGACAAAGCAACTGGCAGCGCTCGATAAGATTGAAGCGAAACGCTTTGAGCCGGGAACGCTGCAGGCCGCGCTGGTGGCGATGAACGCGAAGACCGGAGAAATTGTCGCGATGGTTGGCGGTCGCGATTACGGCAAGAGCCAACTCAATCGTGCGACTGACGCTTACCGGCAACCTGGTTCATCTTTCAAGCCGTTTGTCTACGCGACCGCACTCAACACCGCCTATGATCCTGTTCCTCGCGTTATCACGGCGGCGACGACTTATATTGACGAGCCGAAAACATTTACTTTCGACAATCAGGAATATTCACCTGGTAACTTTGGCGACTCGTATTCTCATGCGCCGGTAACTTTGCGCGACGCGCTGGTCCATAGCTTGAACGTTGTCACTGTTGATGTGGCGATGGAAGTTACGATTGGTCGCGTTATGAATCTTGCCGCCAAAGCCGGACTGCCGAAACCGGCACGGGCCTATCCGGCGATGGCGCTCGGCACCAGTGAAGCCACGCCCTTGCAAGTGACGTCCGCCTACACGGCGTTTGCTACGCTAGGCACGCGCACCAGTCCCATCGCAATCAATCGCATCACCACAGGTGCGGGCGTGACTATCGCTGCGCCCACGCCCCAAAGGAGCGAAGTGCTTCATCCCGACGTTGCTTATGTGATGACTTCGTTTATGAAGGATGTGGTGAATCGCGGCACCGCTGCGCCGGTTCGTGCACGCGGATTCAAAGCGAACGTCGCTGGGAAAACCGGAACGTCACGTGATGGTTGGTTTGCAGGTTACACACCGAACCTGGTGTGCGTTGTTTGGGTCGGATTTGACGATGGTTCACAACTGGGACTAACGGGCGCCAATTCAGCGCTGCCGATATGGACCGACTTTATGCAGGTCGCCCTGGCGCAACATCCCGAGTGGCAGGGCGATTGGGCCATGCCCGCCGGCATCGAACAAATCGCGATCAATCCAAAGACAGGTGCACCTGCAGAACCTGACGATCCCGACAAGCGCATTGAACTTTTCATTAATGGAACATCGCCCCACGGCGCAGAAACGATTCCGGAGTCAGAAGTAACTCCTGAAGAGTTGCCGACAATTGAGCCCGGTGATGTTGTGCCATTGCCGACTCTTGAGCCGTCACCGTCACCGCGCGCCAAGGCCCGATCAGAGCTTCGAACCGACGAGAGCGGCAGGTTGGAGGGAACCATCACTCTTGATATTGATCCCACCACGGGATTGATTGCTGTGGAGAGTTGTCCCGTGATCCGCACCAAAACTTTCGTGCTCGGCACAGAGCCGAAAAAATATTGCGGCCCTGAATACCATCGACCGGGCGCAACTCCTCTGGCCACTCGGCCGCGATTAGCAAACCCTTAAAATCCGCAGATTCCGCAGATTTCACAGATTTAGTAAGCAGCTAACCGAGAGATTTCGGCAGTGGGCATCAGTCTGGCCGCCTGCCGAGTTGCCGGTCTAATTTAGGTTTTTTCTAATCTGTGGAATCTGCGTAATCTGCGGATGGAAAATCTAACGACCTGCATCAAGTGCGGAACGAAGAGTTTCGATCGCGAGCGCGGCGGCGTGCTGCTTTCTTAAAGGAAGTCCACCGACCGCTTCAACCAGTTGCTTTCTTGTCACTTGCCTGGCGTCCTCAATAGTTTTTCCCTGGATCAATTCAGTTAGGGCTGAGCCACAGGCGAGCGTTGGCGGGCAGCCGTAAGCGAGGAAGCGCGCTGCCTCTATCGTTCCGTTATTCGTACGCAAGCCAAGGCGCAGCCGATCGCCGCAAACGGGATTCGTTTCTTCGGCGACTACATCTGCATCAGCGAGCTCGCCGCCGTTACGAGGATGAGCCAGATGGTCTTTGAAGATTTCGGAATACGGCACGTAATGAGCCTGCGCAGAGCTGTTCCAATCTGAAGAATACAGGATCCACTAAACTACACTAAGCAACACTAAACTAAATTCGTGAAGTTTCGTGTGTTTTCGTGGATCGTTTTTCCTAGGTGGAGAAGCGAAAATCTCGAAACAGGATACTAACTATCCGTGACGTACCTCTAGTTTGCGATTACAGCTTCAAGTTTGCGGACTTTGTTTAGCGGAGACAATTGACGCAATCTTGCAACGACACGCGGCAAAACTTCCAGCACATACTCAAGATCAGCTTCTGTATTATCTTTGCCAAAGCTGAATCGTATGGCCCCACGCGCCAACTCATCATTGCGGCCCAACGCGATAATCACGGGCGAAGGCTCAAGCGTTCCCGACGAACAAGCAGAGCCCGTTGAAACCGCGATGCCCTGAAGGTCCAAACTGATTAGTAGCCCTTCGCCTTCAATGAAACGAAAAGAAATATTTGAAACGTGCGGCAGCCGGTGCATGCGGTCACCGTTGAAAACAATGTCGTCGATTCGTTCAGTTACACCTTTTTCAAAGATGGTTCGCAGTCGCTCTTCATGTTGCGCGCGCTGATTCATCTCCAGGCGTGCGAGCTTTGCCGCCTCGCCAAAGGCTACGATACCAGGAACGCCTTCCGTCCCGGCGCGTCGTTCACGCTCCTGATGTCCGCCGAGGTTTTGCGGCGCCAATCTCACGCCACGGCGAACGTAGAGCGCGCCCGTACCTTTTGGCGCGTAAAGTTTGTGCGCCGAAAGCGACAACAGATCACAGCCAAGTGTTTCAACGTTTAGCTCGATTCTTCCGGCAGCTTGCACGGCGTCCGTATGAAACCAAAGTTTGCGTCCAGGTTTGCGTTCGTTTCGCACCAATGCGCCAATTTCTTCAATAGGTTGGATCGTTCCGATTTCATTGTTGGCAAGCATCACCGAAATCAAAACGGTGTCAGGTCGCAAAGCGGCGCGCACGTCTTCAATCTTCACTAATCCGTCTTCATAGACAGGCAAGCGCGTTATTTCCCAACCGCGCTTTTCCAGTGTTTCGCAGATTCCGCGCACGGATGAATGCTCGATCGCCGAGGTTACAATGTGCCGGCCATAAGCTTCAGAGGCCTCACAAATTCCGCGAATGGCCAGATTGTTGGCCTCGGTGCCCCCCGAAACAAATACAACTTCATTCGCGCGTGCGCCGATCAACGTCGCTACCTCTCGACGGGCGCGGTCGACCGCGGCTCGGGCTTCCTGACC
>JBDUCB010000304.1:0-3630 GCA_040003695.1 bacterium | reverse complement strand
GCTACGGTTGCTTGTCCGTCGTGCTTCGGCATGATTTTCGTTGGCAGCAAGCACTGTCCGCGTTGCGGCGCCGCTGCGGTGCCTCCCACCATCGTCAAGTCGGAAGGGCTTGAATGTCCGCGTTGTCACGCGGCAATGAAGTTAGTCGTAATCGGTTCAGCAACCGTTAGTGAATGTGAAACCTGTCTCGGTCTGTGGCTCGACGTTCCCGCTTTCGAAAAGATCTGCGCCGATCGTGAACAACAGTCGGCCGTACTGGGCACCGCGTCGCCCGCGCCAACCGGTGCCGTGCGGCAGACCAGCAAAGTTAACTACATACCCTGCCCGCAATGTTCGCAGTTAATGAATCGAATTAATTTCGCGCGCTGTTCGGGCGTGATCATCGATATCTGCAAAGGCCACGGCGCCTGGTTTGACCGCGACGAGCTGAGTCGCATCGTTGAATTCGTGCGCGGTGGAGGATTGGAAGCATCGCGCACGCGCGAAAAAGAAGAAATTAAGCAGGAGCGCCTGCGACTGCTGGAAGATCAACGAGTTGCCGCTCGAGACTCACGAGTGTTTCGCGAGCAAGCCGATCACCGAATAATGGGAATCGGCTCCGCGAAAGGTTTGCATAAATTCCTGTTGGACAGCTAATCCGCAAATTGCGCCGCTTACACAGATTAAATTCCGAAAAGGTTTTGACAGTTCAACGGAAAGCTTTCGAACTGAAATGAACCAAGTTCGACCATAGCCTCTCAGGTCAGGAAGGGGGCTTGCTTCCGCTTAGTAGCATAGACGAAAGCGATTTGTCTTTCCTCGATCAGTCCTGTTTTATTGATTTTGGAAGCTGTGTAATCTGCGGATATATTTTACTTCACGATCTTCTTTACCAAGCTAACAAAATCCGCGATGTCCGCTTCCGTAGTGTCAAACGAAGTCATTAATCTGACTTCAGAAGTCTGTTCGTTCCAGACGTAAAAAAAATATTTCTGCTGAAGCCTGGCAATATATTTTTTGGGAATTACTGCAAAAACGCCGTTCGCTTCGACCTTCTGCGTGATGCTTATTTGCGGGATTTTTTCGAGTTCATTCGCAAGCAGCTTGGCCATGCGGTTCGCATGCTGGGCATTCTCCCGCCAGAGATCGTCGGTCAACAACGTTTCAAACTGCGCTGAGATGTAGCGCATTTTCGACGGCAGGTGCGTCCCTTGCTTACGCATATACTTGAAATCATGCGCCAGCGTCTTATCGAAAAAGACAACAGCCTCGCCGTACATCATTCCGTTTTTCGCGCCACCAAACGAGAGTACATCGGCTCCGGCGTCCCGGGTAATTGCTTTCAGGTTTAAGTTCAGGCTGGCGGCGGCATTTGCGATGCGCGCGCCGTCAACGTGGAGCAGCATGTCGTGATCGTGCGCGAAGGCCGACAGCGTTTTCATTTCACGTGGGGTGTAGACAGTGCCCATCTCGGTCGCCTGCGAAATTGAAATGACACGCGGCTGCACGTGATGTTCAAAACCAACGTCGTGAAGCAAGGGTTTGATCTGTTCGATCCTGATCTTGCCATCGGAGGTTGTCACGGGAAGCAACTTGCAGCCGGTGAATTTCTCCGGCGCGCCACATTCATCGACGTAAATATGAGCTGTCTCCGCGCAAACGATCGCATGATGCGACTGCGTTATTGCCTTAAGTCCCAGGACATTCGCGCCGGTGCCGCCAAAAACAAAAAAGATCTCTGCATCCTTACCGAGCAGCTGATGAAACTTCGCTATCGCCCGAGCAGTGTAAGGATCGTCACCATAGGCGATGACGTGACCATCGTTGGCAACCGTTATCGCCTGCATCACACGCGGATGGACGCCGGCATTGTTGTCACTGGCGAAACTTCGGGAAGACTTGAGTGGTTTGGTCATAACAAATTGTATTTTGAACTTTGTACTTGGTGCTCTGTACTTGGTGCTTTGTACTTGGTGCTTTGAACTTTGCTTGTGAATAACCTCCATTGAATTAACCGGAACGAGGAAATGCTAAGAACAAAGTACTAAGCACCAAGTACAAAGTTCAATGCTTCGCATTGTTGAAATCTTTAATGATCTCGCGTGCTGCATTCGCGCCCGGCCCACCGGTGATGCCGCCGCCCGGATGCGTTCCCGCGCTGCATAGATAAAGGCCTTTTATCGGCGTCCGATATTGCGCCCAGCCGATCAGCGGGCGAAAGGCGAAAAGCTGATCGAGTGACTGTTCCCCATGATGAATGTGGCCGCCACGCAAGCCGTAAGTCTGTTCAAGATCGAGCGGCGTGATCACTCGCCGGCCCACAATCAGATCTCGCAAGTTCGGTGAGTAGTCCGATAACGTAGCGACAACCATGTCGCCGAGTGGATCGCGTCGCGAATTCCAATCGCCATCCTGAAGATGGTAGGGTGCGAATTGTGCGTGAATCGACATCACGTGGGCGCCGTTTGGCGCCAGTGAAGAATCACTCAGCGAGGGAATACGGATGTCCAAATACGGTCGCGATGAAATGCCACCGTACTTTGCTGCATCAAACGCGCGCTCGAGGTAATCGATTTCAGGACCGATGTGAATGCGGCCATACAGTTTCTCATTCGCGCAGTTTTCGGATAAGCCGATAAATTCCGGCAAAGCAGAAAGGGCCAGCTGAACTTTCGCTACCGTGCCATGCGCGCGAACATTCTCCATGTGGTTGCGATAAGTCGGCTCAAGTTCTCCAGGATCCAAAAGCTCCAAAATAGTAATGCCGGGATCATGCGCAGAAGCCGTTACCCATGCTGGAACTTCTTCGCCTCCTTCCAGCACTACACCGGCGGCTTTACCGTCTTTGACCTGGATCTTGACAACGTCTGCGCCGGTGCGAATTTCTGCACCTGCTTCTGTCGCTGCCTGCACCAAAGCATTTGCGAGCGCGCCCATGCCACCTTTAACCGTTGTCGAAGGTGCGAATGGGCTGCCACCGTTTGCCGCTTGCAGCAACACCGCTGCGCTTGTGCCTGCCGACCATGGACCAGCAAACGCGCCCGATATTCCGCGCGCTGCGACAAGCGCCCTCAAACTTTCTGTTTCAAACCATTCCGCGGCAAGATCGGCGACGGCCATTGGTCCATAGCGCAGCAGGCGATATTCATCTTTCTTGCCAAGTCCGCGAATGGCCCACCCAAGTCTCCCGAGCTGCCAGAGTTCGCCGGCTGAAAGGTCTTCAATATCTGGCGGCGTCATCGAAAGCAAAGGAGCCAATGCTTTCCCGATGCGTGCAAATGTTGAAATGAATTCTGGATAACGCTGTGTATCAGAGGAGCTGATCTTTGTTAATTCCTGTGCGGTGCGCTTCGGGTCCTCATATATGCAGACGGCTGGACCATCCGTACTAGGCGCCCATAAGCGAACTGTCGGCGTAATGAACTCCACACCACGGCGTTCAAGTTGGAAGTCTTTGATGATTTGTGGCAGCAGCGGGCCAGGACTCCCGGCGAGAGTCGAGCAGCGAAAGCCCGGATAAAATTCTTCGGTGATCGATCCGCCGCCGACGATTTCGCGTCGTTCGAGCACGAGAGTCTTCAGCCCTGCCTTCGCAAGATAATAGGCAGCCACTAAGCCGTTGTGGCCGGCGCCAATAATGATGATGTCGTA
>JBDUCB010000118.1:0-3636 GCA_040003695.1 bacterium | reverse complement strand
ATGCCACCCTCGTATTTTGCCTTCATCGTTTGCGGCGCCGCGGGAGGTGTCGCCTTCGATGCATCCATAGCCGTGTCGATAGTTCGCGGCCGCTGCGCAAAAGTGGTTACGCTCACCACCGCGGTCAGGAAAAGAACAGCAACTAACTTCATTTATTTACCTCCAACCAACTTGGGAATTACTTTGCCACCGGCCGCACGCGCTCGACTGATTCCTTAAAATCAGAATCAGTTGGAGCAAGGCTTAAGCCTTTCTCATAAGCGGCGAGTGCTTTCGCATATTGTTTCGTAACTTCATAAGCGTAACCGAGCTCGCGATAAACGTTGACGTCGTCCGGCGATTTCTGACTGGCGGTTTGCAACGCCGCGATTGCTTTGGGAAAATTCTTCGCGCGCGACTGCGCAATTCCCAATAAATAAAACGTCACGCCCTTGGCATCGCTCCCCAGCGTTGCTCGCTCAAGCGCGGCAGCCGCCCGGGTGTATTGCTCGGAACCGATCAGCGCTTGTCCAAACAGCGTTACGGCTTCGGCGTCGGTGCGCACTTTGATCAATCCTTCGCCCGCGCGCACGGCGTTCAAATAGTCGGCAGCGGATTTTGCCGTGTCAGTGCTCAACGCTGCGCGGCGTAAATAAGCTGAAGTCAACAACGTCCATGCAGCAGCAAAACGCGGGTCAATAACCGTCACCCGGTTGAGTGCGGCAACGGCGGTGTCCAAGTCGTTTTTACCGACCGCGATCTGCGCCAGATAAAATAGTGATGCCGAATCTTTTGGATTCGCTTTGACGACAGCGTTGAAGGTGCGTTCCGCGTCAGCCAGCTTGCCTGTTTTGTATTCAGCCAGCCCACGATAGTAAAGCATAGCCGGATCGGGTTGCGTGCCCGGGCGCGTGGTGGCAGTTACAAGTAACGGCAACGCGCGATCGAATTTTTCCGACAGTACATAAGCCTGGGCCAACGCATCCGCAGTGTTGATGTCTTCGCGTTTGGAAACTTCCTGAAGATTCAAAGCCTTTTCGAGATCGTCAATTGCCTGGCGGTACTGCTTCAAGTTCAACTCGGCGAAGCCGGCAATCTTCCAGGCTTCGGGATCGTTGGGGAACTGCGTCGCGAGCGCCTTCGCTTCTTTCGCAGCCTCAGCAAACTGTTTTTGCTGCAGCAACTGGTATGCGTGTGACGTGTCACCGGCGCCGACGGTGTTCACGACAGGTTTGACCGGTTGCACGTCAATCAGGGGACGGTCAGTGTTGTTTCGCGCCGTCGGACTCGGCTTTGGTTCGGGACGTAACAACGGCTCCTCGGCAGGTTTTTGCGGTTGTTTGGTGACCCGTCGCGGCCGGCTGGATTGAGCCTGCGCGAGGACCGCAACAATGCTAATAAGCGCCGCCACTGATAGAAGTTTATTGAGATATTGACTGATCATAGAATTTCCGGGGAGAGGTTTATTTCGAATAAATTAACGCTGAAAAGCGGGCATGATTCGGATGCAAGTTGAGCGACGTTAGTTTGCCCGGCGTCAATTTAGCGCAAGCAGAAAAGTTGCGCCAGGGCCGCATCCAGTGAATCGCGCTTACCAGGCGACTCCATAGTCTTCGCCGTGGTTACTTGACCCGCCCCACATCGTGCCGTGCCTTTGATCGAACTGGATAGCATTGATTGGACCAGACGTACGCTCTTCGAATGTTAGTTCGTAGCCCATGCGACGCAATTCTGAACGAACCCAAGGCGGCATCGAGTCAGCGAGCAAAATGCGGCCTGGCCGCGTCTCGTGCTCGCCAAATGAACTGCGCATCTGGAAACTGTTGATGTTCGGCGCTTCGGTCGCCTCCTGCACAGTCATGCCAAACTCGACGATGTCGAGGAAAAACTGTAGAAGGTTTTGATCCTGACTGTCGCCACCCTGTACAGCGAAGGCGAGGAACGGTTTTCCATCCTTCAACGCGAGCGTCGGTGTGAGTGTAACGCGCGGATGCTTGCCCGGCTCGATAACATTGAAAGGGCTCTCAGACGGATCAGTGACGAAGCTCTGCGCACGCTGACTAAGACCAACGCCGGTGTGGCCCGCGATGACCGCCGGAACCCAACCGCCGCTCGGCGTGACGGATACCACCCAACCCTCTTCGTCGGCCGCTTCAACAGAAGTGGTGCCGGCGTAGAACGCGCGCTTGAAGTTCTCCTCCGACTGAAGCGCTGAAGTTTGTGTCGGCGGTCGAACCGTATCTTGAGTAGGCGTGGGCGTCGAGTTGGGCGTTGAAGCAGGTCGCGTGTTCCACTTCTTCAAAAGGTCCTGATAAAGATTGGTCTGGCCCTGAAATGGATAAGGATCGCCGGGAGCTGCGGCAGGATCGTTGCGTTCCCATCTTATCTGCGCCGCGCGTTGCTTTGCATATTCTTTCGAGAGCAGACCACGGATCGGCTCTTCGGGCGCAAAATAGGGATCGCCATAATAGAAGTCGCGGTCAGCGAACGATAGATTCATCGCCTGATATATTGCGTGGATGTACCGCGAGCTGTTGTAACCCATCGCTTTGAGATCAAAATTCTCAAGGATATTGAGTGCCTGAAGCATCGCCGGACCTTGCGTCCAATGTGTGAGCTTATAGACTTCTATGCCTCTGTAAGTTGTCTTAACCGGCTCTTCGATATGAACTTTCCAATTGGCTAGATCTCCGGCCGTGATCAATCCACCTTCTTCTTTCACGCCACGAGCGAGCTCCTGCGCGATGTCACCTTTGTAAAAGCGATCATAAGCAGCATAGATTGCATCTCTTCTATTTTTGCCGGCGGCAAGTGCTTTTTGCTCAGTTTCAACCAGCTTGCGCAGCGTGGCGGCAAGGTCGGGCTGCCGGAAAATCTCACCAGGTTCCGGCGCTTCGCGCTTCTGCCCCGCATGCGGCAGCATAACTTCGCGCGAGTAACGCCATTGCTTAAGCCACTTCTTTTCGCGCTCGATGGTGTTTGAGAGTTGCGCCTCGATCGGGTAGCCGTCTGCCATCTGTATCGATGGTCCAAGTACATCTTTCAAACTCAGCTTGCCGTATTCCGCGAGCATGACGAGGATGCCACCCGGAGTGCCCGGCGTCACCGCCGCGAGTGGTCCATATTCCGGCGGGTACTTCATACCCTTTGATTCATAAAACTCCGCAGTTGCGCCCGTCGGCGCCACGCCAAGCGCGTTGATACCGACAACTTTTCCGGTGTGTGGGTTATAGATGAGCGCTTGCGTCTCGCCACCCCACGACAGCGTGTCCCACATCGTCGAGGTGGCAGCGATCATCGCGCATGCGGCATCAACCGCGTTGCCGCCTTTTTGGAAAATCATTGCGCCGGCTGTAGCCGCCAACGGCTTGCCGGTAATGGCCATCCAGTGCTTGCCATGAAGGGGTGGCTTTTGAGTTCGCTGTCCATTGAGTCTAAGAGGCAACGAAAGAAAAATTGCAGTGGAGAGAAAAAGGCCAAAAAGGCGTCTGATTGTGTTTGCGCGCATCAGGTTCTTTCTGTGGAGTATCAGCATTCTCTCTTCAGACCCCATAACATCCACTTGATTGGTTACCGTTTTATCGAGCGAGTCGCCGTATTCTACAACGTAACCGGAGACATACTCATCACCAACGCCGCGAAGTTATTTTCAGTCAT
>JBDUCB010000280.1:0-3646 GCA_040003695.1 bacterium | reverse complement strand
CTTATCTGCGTCCTCTTTACGACGCGCTGTTTGATTTGATCGACTACGAACGCGTGACCAAGCTGCTCGAGAAGCAGGTCATCGAAGTGGCGCCGCTTGCCTTCATGCGCGGCCGCACACTGTCGGACGCCTTCATCATTCTCGATGAAGCTCAGAACACCACCAGTGAACAGATGAAGATGTTTTTGACCCGGATCGGCTTTGGCTCAAAAGCTGTGATCACGGGCGACGTCACGCAAGTTGATCTACCGGCGGGGAAACGCAGTGGCTTGATTGAAGCCGAACGCGTGTTGGCGAACCTGGAAGGAATTGAATTCGTCTACTTCACTGAAAAAGATGTCGTGCGCCACAAGCTGGTGCAGATGATTATCAAAGCCTACGACGAACACTCCCGGAAGCGCGACATGTGAGACCATCCGCAGATTACGCAGATTACACAGATTGAAACTCAAGAGTCTTACGCCTATCGACAACGCCGTCCTATAAACCTGGACGTTTAATCTGCGGAATCTGTGAAATCTGCGGATCGTCTTATGATCGAAATCGTCAACCGCCAACGTAAGTTTCCAATCGCATCTGCGCGCTGGAAAACTTTTGCGGCCAAAACGTTGAGAGTTCTGCCAGTGAAAAATGCGAGCGCGACGCTAGTCTTTGTTTCAGATCGCGCGATGGCCGAACTCAATCGGCGTTGGCGCGGTAAGCGAGCGACGACCGACGTGCTCTCGTTTCCTGCGGCGCAGGACAAATTTGAAAAAGCCGAAGGACTGAATTTGGGCGACGTTGTGATCTCAGTTCAGCAGGCAGGGCGCCAGGCGAAGGAGAATGGACTGACTTTCGATAACGAAGTTGAGCAGCTCATTCTTCATGGATTGTTACACTTGTGCGGTTACGATCATGCGACTGACAAAGGCGAGATGAATCGGTTGGAGATACGGCTGCGGAAGAAGCTGGGCATAAGCAAGTAAATGGTAAATCGTGAATAGCAAATAGTTAGAAAGCAATGACCACACCCGCAGTCACGTGGTTGTGCTATTCACCATTTACTATTTACTATTCACTAGTTCCAATGCAGATTGAGATCATACTAGCGTCGCTGCTGTTGTTCCTGCTGTGTACGCTTGCGACTGTCGACATGGCCTTTGGCCAGTTGAGCGACGTCGGCCTGCGCCGTCTGATCACGGAAGCCGAGGAGCGCGCCAACGATCGTTCGGCGGCGTTTCTCAAACAAGTCCTTGAGAACCGGCCGCGTTTCAGTTTTGCGATTTCGGCAACCATCCAAATCCTGCTGGTCATTGTCGCCGTCCTTATCACCTCGATTGCCTTGAGTTTGTTCGACGACCCGCGGTTTGTTTTAGTTGGTCTACTCGCCGGCCTCATTCTGGCCGGCATCTTCCGCCAGCTAATCCCCCTGTTCATTTCCACGCGCGACCCGGAAGGAACGCTGCTGTTCCTGTTGCCGGTGATTCGCCCTTTTCTGCCGCTGATGGCATTTGCTGCCGATCCCTTTCATAAGTTGTTTGACCGCTCGCGCAAAAAAGAACAGGAGCTTGACAGCGGTGAAGAAGCTGAAAACGAAGACGCGGGCGACGACATCCAGGCGTTGATTGACGTGGGTGAGGCCGAAGGCATCCTCGAAGAGGAAGAAGGCGAACTGATCCATTCGATAATCGAGTTTGGCGACACGCGCGTCAGCGAAGTCATGACGCCACGTCCCGACATCGTAGCCGTGTCAATTAAGGCTACCGTTCGGGAGGCACGCGACGTGATGCTCGAATCGAAGTATTCGCGGCTGCCTGTCTATCGCGAACAAATCGATAACGTTGAAGGCATCATCTACGTGCGCGACCTGTTGCAACGGTGGGCCGATCGCGATGAAGAGGGAAGCATCGCGTCGCTCAAGCGCGATGTCTACTTTGTTCCCGAGACCAAGCCGGTCGCTGAGTTGCTGGAAGAAATGCAGAAGGCCCACGTGCAACTTTCAATGGTGATCGACGAGTATGGCGGCGTCTGCGGACTGGTTACCGTAGAAGACATACTCGAAGAGATTGTCGGTGAAATTGAAGACGAAGATATTGGTCGCGAAGACCTGGAAGATATCGTCGAACATCAGCATGGTTGCTATGAAGTGTTGGGCTCGACGCAGATCGGGAAAATTGAAAGACTGTTCGATATGGAGATCGAGGCCGATGACTTTACGACCATTGCCGGACTCGTAATCAATCATTCCGGCAAGGTTCCCCCACCTGGCGCGCATCTGACGTTTCGCGGGTTGGACGTCGAGGTGCTGGAAGCAGACGAGCGACGAATCGGCCGGCTGCGAGTGAAGCGAGCAGCGGATCAGAATGATAACGAGATGAGCCAGGCAAATTAAACTTACACAAATGGCCAAAAAGAAAAGCAGATTCCTACAGGGGCGAAAGATCGATCCGGCGCCGATAACGAAAAGAACCACCGTTAACCAACTGGTCGACGAATCATTTCTCGCGTACAACGCTGCTCGGCTGCGAGAAGCTTGTCAGTTGTTCACGAAGAAGATGCTGGAGCCGGACGTTACCATCGGCCTTTCGATCACTGGCGCATTGACGCCCGCGGGCTTGGGCACGTCAGCGCTAATTCCCTTGATCAAGGCCGGCTTTATCGATTGGATAATCTCCACCGGCGCGAATCTCTATCACGATACGCACTTTGGCATCGGGCTGGCGATGCACCAGGGCAACGCGCAGATTTCTGACATTGTGTTGCGCGCGGAAGAAGTGGTGCGCATTTACGACATTTTCTTTGATTACTCGGTCCTGCTGGATACAGACGCTTTCTTCCGCCAGATGATAACCGGCAAAGAATTTCAGAAGACGATGTCGACGGCGGAGTTTCATTATCTCGCTGGCCGTTACGTGCATGAGCGCGAGCGGAAGCTCGGACTGAAAGATAAATCGCTGCTCGGAGTCGCGTACGAATATGCAGTGCCGATTTATACGTCGTCGCCGGGTGATTCTTCGATCGGCATAAATGTCGCGGCCAAAGCGCTGCAAGGAAACAAACTCGCGTTTGATCCATCGCTGGACGTCAACGAGACCGCGGCGATTGTGCTGGCGGCAAAACGAAATGGTGGTAAGAAAACAGGGCGCGTCAAGCAGAAGTCAGGGCAGTCGGCAGTTTTCATTCTCGGTGGTGGCTCACCGAAAAATTTTCTATTGCAAACTGAGCCGCAGATTCAGGAGGTGCTCGGAATTGATGAACGAGGACATGATTATTTTCTGCAGGTGACCGACGCGCGGCCGGACACGGGCGGACTTTCGGGAGCGACGCCGGGGGAAGCTGTCTCCTGGGGTAAGGTCGATCCCGATCGCTTACCCGATGCGGTTGTTTGTTATGTCGATTCCACAGTGGCGCTTCCGATCATTACAGCTTATGCTTTAGCAACGCACGATGCGCGCGAGCCAAGGCGACTGTACGAACGTCGTCAGGAGTTTATGGATCTCCTGCTTTCCGAATACAAAAAATCCAAGCGGCGTTAAGGCATTGGTTGATAGAAGGCAGGCATTCCGCGCCTTCCGTAAGTTGAATAAGAGACGGGGGCATGAGCGAACATGGGTCTAACACCGGTCATTGGCGAAAAACCAAAATATTACGATTGCGATAAATGCAT